>CAZHWL010000061.1:0-2594 GCA_964536035.1 uncultured Candidatus Bathyarchaeia archaeon
GGAACAGCAAAGTTGAAGATGCAAGGAAGCCTCGTCTGGGAACTCCGCAAAGTGAAGACTGAAGACGAGTTGAAATTAATGCGTAAAGCGGCTGAACTGACTAGTGCTGGTATGAAAGCTGCCTACGAAACCATTCGTCCAGGTGTGAAGGAAACCGAGGTCGCGGCTGAAATAGAGTATGCAATGCGGATGAAAGACTCTTGGGGAACAGCGTTTGAAACTTCAGTTGCTTCCGGGCCCAGATCAGCCTATCCGCATGGAGGATGTATGGAGAAGCAGATAAAGAAAGGCGAACTGGTTGTTGTGGACATAGGCGCCAAGTATCACGATTATTGTTCAGACATGACTAGGACGATGGTTGCGGGAAAACCTTCTGAGAAACAGACGAAGCTTTACGAGGTCGTCAAAAAAGCACAGCACAAGGCCTTTGAAGCGATAAAGCCTAAAGCGAAGGCAAAAGACGTGGATGCTGCTGCCCGCAAAGCCATAGCTAATGCTGGCTACGGAGACTATTTTGTTCACGGCTTAGGCCACGGCGTAGGCTTAGAAGTCCATGAACCACCGGCACTGAGTTCACAAAGCAAGGATAAACTAATGCCTGGAAATGTTGTTACAAATGAGCCCGGCGTCTACTTCATAGGCTACGGCGGTGTCCGCATAGAAGACAGTGTTCTAGTCAGAAAACGTGGAGCAGAAAACCTGACAAACGGCCCATACACTTTAGAAACAGAACGTTGAGCGAACTATAAATAGCGTTTCGCTCCCATTCTCATTTTGTGAAGGTCCACCTGCTTGGACAACAAAACTGTGATACTAGTTGATATGCTGAACGATTTTGTGACTGGTGACCTGAAATGCGAGAGAGCAAACTGCATAATTCCAAAACTCAAGAAACTCGTCGAAGCCTTCACACAAGAAGACCAAGAACAGGGCTTAAAGTATCCGGAATACGCCTACAACGCCAAGATAACGACAGTCGACAAAATTATAGCCGAATTCTAGAAAAAGAAGAGAGAAGAACCCACTTTGCAAAATAAGATCAGAATCGAAGATCTTGAAAAAGGAAACGTAGAAGATCTTCTTTATGTCTGCTCATGTAAGAGACTGAACGATCCTATTCACAGAAAGGGAATGGATCTGAAAAGATCTTGGTTGCATGAAATGCTTGACAAATATGGTTCAGTCGCGAAAATCGCCTATTACGACGACAAGCCAGTGGCACAGATACTCTATTATCCAGAGACAGCTGATCCAACCAAAACCGCTGGAAGAGATAACGTTCTGACTCTTATGTGCGTTTACAACCCAGCTCCAGCAGCGCAGAAGCTCAGGATAGGAACAAGGTTACTGCAAAGCGTTATTGAAGACGCGAAGCTTGGAAAAACTTGCCTTGGAAACAGACGGTGTAGGTTCATCGTTGCGAAAGCTTTCAACACTGGCGAGCTTCTTTCTTTGTCAGAGTTTTTCAAGAGGAATGGATTTATGCAAGCGCCTGAAGAAAGTGAGATGTATCTGCCAATCGAAGGCGAATACGAGTCAGTTCTTCCTGTTGGAGAATATGAGCCACTGCAGGAGGATTTGGACAGAGCAGTAGTTTTCTACAGTCCAGTTTGTCAATTCTCTTATCAATTTGCCATAAAAACTGCCGAGTTGATAAAAGAGGTTGCGCCTGCGATCTCTGTCGAGCTGATTAATCAGTGGGAGAGGCCGGAAGAATCAATAAAACGGAAGAACTGTGATCCAATAGTCAATGCTAGGCACATGAAGACGTTTTTCATGGACACGGAGCGATTTAAGGAAGAAGTTAAGCGTGTAATCTGCAAAAAGACTTAGATTGGATCTTTTTTGGGGAAAACTGATAGATTTGATTCGAAATAGAAACATAGATTTAAAAGCAACTTCTGCATGGATAATGGAAAATGTATGAGGAGAATGGTAGGTTACAAAATTCTTCTCCCTTCTCCTTTCTCCCCAGTAAACGGGACTACCATTCTCCTCATAACAGCTTAAGCGAACCAAACCCACTTATAGCTTATGGAACAATCTTCTATTGCCAAAATCCCCACTAAACGACGCGTTTCCTTGATAAAATCTAAAATACTCTGAGACAACAACATCTAAGAAAACAGGAAGGCGAAGCATTTGACGAAAATTCTGATAGTTTATCATTCAAGAAGCGGAAACACCGAAAAAATGGCAATGACTATCGCGGAAGGCGCCAGAGAAGTGAAAGGCACAACTGTAGAAGTGAAGAAGGTTGACAAAACAACCATCGAGGACCTGCAGGGAGCAGACGGAATAATAATGGGTTCACCAACCTACTACGGCATGATGTCCAGCAAGCTCAAGGAATTAATCGATGAATCAGTCAAAATCCACGGAAAACTTGCGGGAAAAGTCGGCGCTGCCTTTGCAAACTCTGGAGGAACAGCTTCAGGCGCTGAAACCACCTTGCTCTCCATACTCCAAGCGATGCTGGTTCATGGGATGATCGTACAGGGAAGACACGACGACAAGCATTACGGCGCGGCAGCAGTAGGCGCCCTCAACAATGAGAGCATTGCTTCTTGCAAAGAACTTGGAAAAAGAGTGGC
>CAZHWL010000061.1:2694-6671 GCA_964536035.1 uncultured Candidatus Bathyarchaeia archaeon
CCCGACCAACAGGTCTCTCAATGTACTTGACATTTATGAGCCTGGCGCTCTACCGGGCTGAGCTACGGGCCCCAAGGATTGTCTGCGTACTATGCTACTTTTCAAGTTGATTTAAACGTTTTCGGCTTTTAAGCCATTCCATAAAAGATTTAAGAGGTGTCATCGGGTAAGCTAGATTCTGATAGAGGGAGAAGGATCGTGGAGCTGAAAGTTTTCACTTTGCCAAGTTGTTCTGTTTGTCCTCTAGCCAAGGCTATAGCTTCAGAGGTCGCGCAGGATCTTGGCATTGCTTACAGGGAAGTAGATTTGGCAACACAAGAAGGATTGAACGAGGGATTAAGCTACGATATAATGAGTACCCCAAGCATTGTCATAAATAACGATGTAATAGTGCGTGGACGACTTGTTTCGAAGGAGAAGCTCAGAGAAGAAGTCAAGACGAGACTGGAAAAGTGGAAGGCACGAGCCTCATCAGAATAACCAGAGGAAAAACGTTTTCTCAGCATTTTGATCTTTCAAAGTGATACAGATATTCTTGTGCATAGCCCGCGTATTCTCCGAAATACTCTCGACCGAAATCATTTAACACTCCATACTCTGGATCGCTAGGTGATCTCTTGCCTGCTATCTTCTCTACGAATTTTCTTGGGAAATTATCTCCATAATACTTCATCATGACACGTGTCACCCAGACGTCGACTGGGAAAGCTTCAAGCTTCCTGAGGCTAAAAAGCAAAACACAATCTGCCACTTTCAATCCTACACCTGAAAATTTGAGAAGCTCCTTTTTCGCCTCTACATAGTCCATTTTGCTGAAGTGTGAAACGTCAACGCCGTTTTTATGAATAATTCTTGCAGTTTCATAAACGTATTTGGCTCTGTAACCTAAGCTGCATGCGGCAAGTTCGCTCACTGACGAGTGTGCCAGCCTTTCAGGCGTTGGAAAGCCATAGAAATCTTGTCCTTCAAAGCAAGCTTGGCTTCCGAATTTGTGAGACAAGCTGAGCAGCATCTGTTTTATTGCAGGAATGTTCTTGAAGGTCGCGCAGATATAGGAAATCAGACATTCCCATGGATCTTGGCGAAGAATCCTCAAGCCTTTGAACTTTTTGATGGCTTCTCTTGTCTGCTGGTCTTTTCCTATTTGCTTGTAGATCTTTGGCAAGTCGTCATCGAGTCCGAAATAGTTTCTCACGAAATTTGCATCTGCGTTTTCATATTCTAAAATGTTAGTTGTCTGCCGGATTTTGAAAGCTTTGTCTCTGACAACGCCAAACCACCATTCGCCCTGCTTGTCCCATCGGAAGGTCTGACCGCAACAGAGCGTCGCATCAAGATCGAAAGGACAGGATGCGCTCAATTTGATCTTCATTGGTTGTCTCCTGTTTAGCGTTATGCGATGCTATGTTCATCGTGAAGTTTGATGATTATTTTCAATTTCCGTTTCCTCGATAAATCTCTCTGGTTTAGGAATCTCTGCTGGCAAGCCTCTTCCTGCACGAGTCTCTTGAACAACTTTCTCAGCAACCTTTTCCGGCAGCATACTCCAGCGTTCAAAGGAGCTTTGCCAAAAGATTCTCCCGGAAGTGGCTGACCGCATTTCCGAGGCTAACCCAAATGCTTCTGCAACAGGCATCAACGCCATAATCATCACAAGATCCGCTCTGTTTTGGGTGGACTGAATTTTTCCGCGTCTAGCCGCCACAATGTTTGTGCATACCCCAAAGAATTGGGTCGGAGTCACTATTTCTATTCGGTAGACTGGCTCAAGAAGTGCGGGTTTAGCTGTTAGGAATGAACCAAGTATCGCTCGACTCACGGCCCGCGCGATTTGAGTCTGTTCTCTCATAACTTCGTTTTCATGTATTTTTGCGTCTAAGAGGTTTATCTTCACGTTTCTCATAGACTGCTCGCACAATGGACCTGTTCTACATGCCCATTTGAACCCATCTACTATTGCGTTTTCGACTTCGCCAAAATGCTTCACGTTTCTTGCCGAGTTTATCAACATGTTTCCGTGCTCATCCGCCACTCCGGCTGTTGCTGTTTTCTCCTTGAGTGGTTCTACTTGAACCCAGAAGCTGTTCTGCTTGTTAAGGCTCTTAGCCATGACAACTAAGCCTTTTGCGGTTACTGTCTCTCTATAGTCTACCGTGGGTTTAGAGACAGCGATCTCTATGCCACAAGCATATTCCTTGAGAAATCTGACTGATGTTTCCAAGTGGAGCTCGCCGATTCCGCTGAGCAGATACTCTCCCGTTCTCGTGTTGACTGTCACCGCAAGGTTCGGGTCTTCCACTGCAAGTCTATCCAGTGCTTCGCTAAGATGCTGGAGGTCAGCAGGGTTTCTGGGTTCCACAGCTACAGTCAGAACAGGTTCTGAAACGTAGCTTAAACCCTCAAACGGCATCATGACTCGCTTGTATTGGGCGTCTACTAGTGTTTCGCCAGCTTTAGCCAATTCTAGTCCAGTTAAAGCTGCGATATTTCCAGCTGAAACCGCATCTGCTGTCTCCCTGAATTGGCTCATGTAGATCGACACTTGACCTATGTTGCACTCTTTCCTCACGTTTACTAGATAGATCTGATCTCCTTTCTTAGCCGAGCCAGAGAACAGCCTAGCAGTCGCTACAACGCCTGTCTTAGGATCAATCTGAGCGTTGGTCACACACATGACCGTTGGTCCATCATCGTTGCAGCATAACATTGCTTTGCCTATTTCCGAGTTCAGGTTGCCCTTCCAAATCTTTGGCACACGATATTCTTGGGCTTCAATAGGACATGGGCAATTCCTCGTTGCCATGTCAAGTATCGCATCGTGAAGAGGCAGCAACTTGGCAAGCGTGGCATGCTTTCCACTCTCATAGGCATCAACGATGTCCGTGAACTTGACTCCTTTCTTCTGCGCTGCATTCAGCGTAAATCCCCATCCATGCAGGGCAGAACCAAAAGCAACAGTCTCACTGGACGAGCTTACCTTCCATTTTTTCCTGTACTCCGGTTCCGCATGATTCTCTATTAGACAGTTGAAGTTTTTGATTATGCGGTTGAGCTTCTCCTGAATGCTTTTTGAGTTTAGTCTTAGCTCTGTGATCAGGCGGTCAATTTTGTTTATGAACAGAACAGGCTTCACTCTTTCCTGCAACGCCTGACGAGTAACCGTCTCCGTCTGAGCCATGATTTCCTCAACTGCGTCGACAACGACGACGGCGCCGTCTGTCGCTCTCAAGGCTCGTGTTACTTTGCCCGTGAAGTCCACGTGACCCGGCGTGTCTACAAGGTTGATCACGTGCGGCTGTCCATCTGTTTCATGTAGCAGCGAAATGTTTGCTGTTTTTATGGTGATTCCGCGTTTCTGTTCCTCCTCCAAGTAGTCTAATGCTCTTGCCTTACCCACCACTTGAAAGGGTAGCAATCCTGCCTCTGCCAACAACGAGTCGGTCATTGTCGTTTTTCCGTGGTCTATGTGAGCAACTATGCATATGTTCCGGATGCGTTCTTTTTTGCTCATCAGTTTGAGTATTTCTGTGATTTGTCTGAATCTAGGCATTACCGTTAACCCTTGAGTCTTGCAAGTGCATTTATGTGAGAAGGTTTCTCATTAACTAATTGCCCCTATTAGATCCTGATCGTTGCCTAAATCATGATGATTTGGAAGGTTGGACAGTTGGAGAAACATCTCGTCGTCGACATTGAACAGCTCAGCAAAGAACCATATTCCACTATACTGTGCTATCCAAGGGCAAGCAAGGATGAAGTCAAGAAGCGATTGAGACAGCTGGCCAAGATGAAATTAACAGCCTTCGAGTTTGTTGGCGACAAACAAATTTTGAATTTGCAGATTTTAGGCAAAGGCTGCGTGGGCTTGGTTGTTCTCGCACGGAGAAATGGTGAACATGTGGCTCTGAAGATTAGAAGAATTGACGCTGACCGAGTAGAGATGCAGCGTGAAGCTAAACTGCTCAGCATGGCCAATT
>CAZHWL010000062.1:0-6610 GCA_964536035.1 uncultured Candidatus Bathyarchaeia archaeon
CGTATCCGCCAACTCAAGAAGCGCGTTAGGAAGACGCCTTTGCAGATGCTTCTGCGCGGACAGAATGTTGTCGGTTACCGCAACTATCCAGACGACGTGCTCACCAAGTTCATAGAGAAGGCAGCGGAAAATGGCATAGACATATTCCGCATCTTCGACGCGTTGAACGACATACGAAACATGGAAGTCGCCATCAAAACCGTCAAGAAAATGGGCAAACATGCTCAGGGAACGATCAGCTACACGATAAGCCCAGTCCACACCGTAGACCATTTCGTCGAATTTGCGAAAGAACTGGCGGCAAAAGACTGTGACAGCATCTGCATCAAGGACATGGCAGGCATGCTGGCGCCCGAACCAGCCTACGAACTCATAACAGCATTAAAGAAAAAAGTAGGTCTACCCGTTCACCTGCACAGCCACAGCACAAGCGGCATGGTGATGATGACCTACTTCCGCTCATGCGAAGCAGGCGTAGACATACTTGACACTGCTTTCTCGCCGCTGGCAGGCGGCACAAGCCAGCCACCAGTCGAACCCATAGTCTACGCCCTCAAAGGAACACCATATGACACAGGCTTGAGCTTGGAACTGCTCAGCGAAATCGCCCAATACTTCCGCGAACTACGCGAAAAATACTACGACCCCATGAAACTTATTGATCCGAAAGCCGAGCGGGTAGACGCCTCAATAATCATCCACCAGATCCCAGGCGGAATGTTCAGCAACCTTCTTTCACAATTACGGGAGCAGAAAGCAGAACATCGCTTGCACGAGGTTCTCGAAGAAGTCCCCAAAGTGAGAAAAGAACTCGGCTATCCGCCCTTGGTAACGCCAACGAGCCAGTTAGTCGGCATTCAAGCGGTTATGAACGTGATTTCAGGCAAACGCTACAGCATTGTGCCCAAGGAAATCAAAGACTACGTTAAAGGGCTGTACGGAAAATCACCCGCGCCAATTGATCCAAAGATAAAGAAGAAAATCATAGGCGACGAGCAACCCATAACGGGACGTCCAGCCGATCTACTGGAACCAGCGCTCAACAAGATACCCGAAGACGTGAAGCCTTACATTGAAACCGAAGAAGACAAAATCACCTATGCGCTCTTTCCGCAGATAGCTTTAGACTTCTTCAAAAAACGGAAAGAAAAACGCGAAGACCCAAAGAGCGGAATCCTACCTGAAAAGCTTGCAGAGCTTGAAGAAACAGCGGCTATAGCTGCCGCACTAATCACATATATGGCAAGCTCAAACGGAGCCAGAGCCCTCACGATAACAACGCATAAAACGAAAGGAGCACTGTCGCCTTGGGTGCTTGCTGGCCGACAGAGCATAGTTGAAAGAGGTGCATGACAGAATGCCCACTTACGAGACGCTCATTGACGGCAAACCGATGAGAATAGAACTTATCAAAACAAGCGAAAACGTCTTCACAGCCAAGACAGACGGCAAAATCCACACTGTACAGCTACCATCAGACAAGCCTAATCTGGAGAAGGGCTTTGCACTCAAGATCGGCAACAAAACCTACCAAATAGAACCAGCCAAAAAGGAGCCGGACAAGCCGTTTTCAATAAAGGTTGAAGAAGTCACCTTCAAAGCCGAAGTTAAAACGCCCATGGCAAAAGCATCAGTAACAGCCTTCGCGCCCGCAACCACTGCAACAGCAGTGAGGAAAGGAATCACAAAGAACCAGGCGGTAGAAGGCGCTGTGACCGCGCCTATGACGGGTAAGATAATGTCTGTCAAAGTTAAGAAGGGTGACGCAGTAAAGCAGGGTCAAGCTCTCTGTGTTATCGAGGCTATGAAGATGGAGAACGAGATAGTGGCGCCGAAGGCTGGGACAGTGCAGGATGTGAACGTTTCCGAAGGCTCGGCTGTTAACGAAGGCGATGCGCTCTTCATATTAGCCTAGAAGATTGAGGAAGGCTTGTACTCGCCGAATACGTCGCGGAGCGTGCCGCAGATTTCGCCTAGTGTAGCGTATTCTTTTACCGCTTGAAGCACGAAGGGCATCAGATTTATTTTTTCGTCTTCTGCAGTTTTTCGTAACTTGTCTAATGCTTCGCCTACTTTGGTCTTGTTTCTTTCACGCTTCAGTTGTGCCAGTCTTTCCACAAGCTTTTTCTCGATAGCTGGATCAACCCGCGAGAGCTTGATTGGAACGTCTTCCTCAACCTTGAAGTCGTTCACGCCGACGATGGTTCGCTTCTTTGCTTCGACCTCTTTCTGATAGCGGTAAGCGCTCTCTGTTATCTCTCTTTGCATGAATCCTTTTTCGATAGCAGCAACTGCTCCACCCATTTTGTCGATTTGTTCAATGTACTTCAAGGCTTTTTCTTCAATCTCGTTAGTCAAATATTCAATGTAGTAAGCTCCGCCAAGCGGGTCCACTGTGTCTACTGTGCCGCTCTCATGGGCTATGAGTTGCTGGGTTCTGAGGGCAACAGTCACGGCTTGTTCACTTGGCAGGGCATAGGCTTCATCAAACGAGTTAGTATGCAGTGATTGTGTTCCGCCTAAAACAGCCGCTAGAGCCTGCAATGCTACGCGGACTATGTTATTGTAGGGTTGCTGGGCTGTGAGCGACACTCCTGAGGTCTGGGTGTGGAAACGTAGCATCCAGCTGTTTGGGTTTTTGGCTCCAAAGCGTTCATGCATTATTCTAGCCCAGAGTCTTCGGGCAGCGCGGAACTTGGCGATTTCTTCTAGGAAGTTGTTGTGCGAAGCGAAGAAGAAGCTAAGTCTGCCTGCAAACTTGTCTAAGTCTAGGCCTTTGTCTGCGGCTGCTTGAACGTAGGCTATCGCGTTGGCGAATGTGAAAGCAACTTCTTGGACAGCTGTGGAGCCAGCTTCGCGGATGTGGTAACCGCTGATGCTTATGGTGTTCCAGCTTGGCATGTGCTGGCTACAGTACTCAAAGATGTCTGTGATCATACGCATAGAAGGTTTGGGTGGAAAAATGTACATGCCACGCGCGACGTATTCTTTGAGAACGTCGTTCTGAACCGTTCCGCCTAGTTTGGCTTCAGCCACGCCCTGTTTCTGTCCGACGGCCACGTACATGGCTAATAACACGTTTGCTGGAGCGTTAATGGTCATCGAAGTTGTGACCTTGTCCAGCGGTATTCCATCGAAAAGTATCTCCATATCTTTCAGTGAGCTGGCGCTAACGCCGACTTTGCCCACTTCGCCTGCAGCCATAGGATCGTCGCAGTCGTAGCCCACTTGGGTTGGGAAGTCGAAAGCAACGCTTAGACCTGTCTGACCATGTTCCAAGAGGTATTTGAAGCGCTGGTTCGTCTGTTCAGCCGTGCCGAAACCAGCATACTGACGCATGGTCCAAAGTCGTGCACGGTACATGGTTGGATAGACGCCGCGCGTGAACGGGTACTCGCCTGAAAATCCCAAGTCGTGCAGAAAATCAAGATTCGAAATGTCTGTAGGTGTGTAAGTTCTTTCCACCGGAATGTCTGAACTTGTGTGGAACTCTCCTCTTTCTGGGAGCTTGTCAAAACTTTTTAGAACAGTTTCTTTTTCCCATTTTTCTTTGCGCTCTCTGATTTCTTTAAGGTTCAATGATGGGCACCCTTGTACTAGACTGTCTGAGGAAAATAAAAAACATTATCGCTGCTGTAATCATTGTCTCACTGTAGAGACCAAAGAAACTCGTTCGAGAGGCAGGCAGACAAACGCATGCAAACAG
This sequence comes from uncultured Candidatus Bathyarchaeia archaeon, assembly GCA_964536035.1. Classification (GTDB taxonomy): domain Archaea; phylum Thermoproteota; class Bathyarchaeia; order Bathyarchaeales; family Bathycorpusculaceae; genus JBGPAV01. Next base: position 3,707 of record CAZHWL010000062.1, read on the forward strand.
ATAATAGCCGCACGATTAAAGACAACTAGTGAGGCTAAGTGCTTAGCATGAAGGTCAAGGTCGAATATCTCGGCCACATCAAAAACATAACTCACAATAAACGAGAAGAGGAGCTCGAAACAAAAGATGGCTCCACAGTAGCCGACATGTTGAGCGTACTCACTAAACATTATGGTGAACCGTTCAAAAAGGCCATCTATGAACCTAAAGCCTCTGATGTGAAACCCAACTACATCATAACCGTGAATGGCTATTTGCTCAATCAATTGAAAGGTTTGGAAACCAAGCTAAAGAACGGTGACCACGTGATAATATTGCCTATAGTGAGTGGCGGCTAGTACTCTTCTTTCTTGTCTATCAGACCGTCTCTTCTGGCCTTATACATGGCGATCCTGAAAACCCCAAACCCAACGATTATAGTTGCGATCATGGTCAGAACCAGATACAGCAGATCCATCCCCACAGACGAAACGGACTGATGCAAAAACGCGAATCTCATGATTCTGAGAAAATACGTGATGGGCAAAGCGTTTGAAATAGTCTGTCCCCATTGCGGCAGGATTTCTGGGAGGAACACGACTCCGCCAAACAGGTAGAGGATGCCTGAAACGTACTCGGTTAGCATGAACTGAACCTTGGATGTCATTATGTTTATTCCGCACAGGATGTAGCCCATGGCGATGAAGCAGACAATGCCCAGTACTAGGTTTAGCAGTAGCAAGCCGAAATCTATTCCTAGCCAGTTTATCGGAATTTGCACCTTCATCAAGCCCTGAAAGATCGCTACACCGAATCCCAGAGTGAGTAGCAGAGACACTGTAGCGTTCAAGACACCGTTCAAAGCTCTGCCCAGAATATACCAAGCCAGCGAACCAGGCGCCAAATAAATATGCTTCATAACCTCATAATGCGCCCGGTCGTCGTGAATCAGCATGCTCATGGTCATCATAATCTGTGACACGTAGATGAAGAAGCTGTTACCGATGAACATGAATGCAAAATACTCCGGGCTCAATTGTCCACCTGATGCGGAGCTACCAATTAAGAAGACGAAGCCCACGATCAGCAGCCCTGCAAGGGGGCGTATCAAATAGTAGATGGAGAACACGAATGGGTCAGCCCAGTTGGTTTCAACCTTCCAGCCTACCCAGATCGCCTGTTTCACTGTCCTCAAAACCGTGTTCACTGCCATCGGAGCGTCAACCTCCCTTCCTTTTTGCCTAAATTCTCCATGTAATCCAAGGCAAACTTGGCTAATGGCAACAGAATGATTATGAAGACAGTGAGTGCTACTAAATCAATCCAGACATCGCTGAATCCTTTGCCCAGAATAACGATTTGCCTGATGCCGTCTAAACCGAACGTCAGTGGTATCAATGATGCGACAAGCTGAACAGTGTCTGGCAGGAGACTTTTCGGAAAATATGCCCCTGAAAGAAAATGCACTGGTTCCTGAAAAAGATTAGCCGTGTGCCATGCTTCTCTTCCATACATTAGAAACAGCGAAGCAAATAGCATGCCCAATGCATACAACGCCGTTATCGTCAGGAAGAACATGAGAAGCGCCGTGAAAGGATCATTAATGACTAGTGGAACCTGAAAAACTAGAATTCCAGCGACCATGATTGCTGCAGCTCGAAGTATGGTGTTGACTATTCCGCCTAGAGCCATCCCTAGCAGAATGGCCATTCTCGAAATTGGCGTCACAAAATAGATCTCCAGATTTCCTGTCTCTTTCTCCCAGTAAAACTGGGCTGACATGTTCCACAGCACGTTTGCCCAGAAGGCGATCATTGTTCCGCCTATAATGACAAAGCCTGCAAACGCTGGGGGAGCATTCAGCATCTTGTACATGTAGATGTAGGCGCTCAACGTCAGAACGGGAATTATCATTTCGGCTATGAGCCATTGTGGTTCTCGGTTGCCGCCTTTTACTCTGACCCAAAGCCTAGCGTAGGCCGCCCTCAGATTGTGGACCAGCTGCTCACGCACTCGTTGCACCTGCTTCTTCAAAACCGCGGCCCACGAGGCTTATGTATACGTCTTCTAGGGTCGGTTCTGCCTTGTTTACCGATAGTATCTTGAGCTTCTGCTCTTGCAGTTTCGAGGTGATCCCAGAAAATATCTTGTCGTCACGCACCATCACCTTCAACGTCGTCGTGTCTGTCTGGATGCTTCTAGTCTGAGAGTAACCTACCACGCCCTCCAGCTTCTCCATGAAACCAAAATCTGCTTGCACTGAGGAGACCTCGACTTTCATGATCACGTTTTCTTTCAAGTCTTCCTTGAGCTTCAGTGGGCTGTCGCATGCCAGAATTTTTCCACGGTCGATGATGGCTACTCGATCGCACATTTCGTCCGCTTCAGCCATATAATGCGTAGTAAGAAGAACGGTGCCCTTCATCTCTCGCTTGGCCCAGTCAACGATGTAGCCTCTCAGCTTCTTCGACGTAAGGACATCCAAGCCCAATGTGGGCTCGTCCAGAAACAAGATCTTGGGATTGTTCAGCAGTCCTCGGGCAAAATTCAGCCTCTGCTTGTACCCCGTTGACAGCTTGGACATCCGCGTGTTCGCGTATTCCCCAAGATCCAAATCCTTCGTCAACCTTGTAATCTCTTCCTTCGCTTTCGAAGAGGACAAACCGTAAAGCTGCGAGAAGAACCAAAGATTCTCTCTCACCGAGAGTATACCGTAACCTGGCGTTTCACCGCCTGAAACCAAACTGATTACTCTTCGAACCTTGTTTGACTCTTTGACCACGTTGAAACCGCCGACGTATGCTTCGCCGCTGGTCGGTAGCAGAAGCGTTGACAGAATCTTTATCAGCGTAGTTTTTCCAGCGCCGTTCGGACCTAGAAGGCCAAAGATTTCTCCTTGCTCTATCGAGATTGAGACTTGGTCTA
>CAZHWL010000063.1:0-6592 GCA_964536035.1 uncultured Candidatus Bathyarchaeia archaeon
AAAACGTGCCAAACAGGCTTCAGGAGTTGACGATGAGCATCCTTGTAGCCATGGCGCCTTCAAGCATTCCCGAAGCCTTCGGGCACAACAAACCCCTGTTCATAGCCGACAAAATCGCAAAGTGGAACTACAGCCAATTCAAGTGCATGGTTGACACCACAGCCAAGTGGATAGCAAATAATCATAAATTTAGAAGATTCGTATTCTATATGAGCACTTTCAGAGAGAGGAGAGCCACAATTGAAGCAACAAGAAGAGAACAAATTTAACAACACTTGCTTCACAGATTTTGACGGCAAATTCAACGCAAGACTAGCAGCCGTCATCCCCAGATTCTTCAGCGGAGGAGAAGAAAGCAAAGCCACAGGAACCAGCGCACGCTACCAATGCCGCGTCAAAGTAGAATACCAAAAGGACCTGATGGGGCTTCTAGAAGAAGGAATGCTGCTCGCCGTCAAAAACTTCAAGAACACAAGACAGGATGCAGAACGATACACACTCATGGAGACCAGCCGCGTCTGGCCAGAACACTTCGGCTTGCGCGGCCTGTCTGATCACGGCTACTATCCAATGCAATTCGAGATCATCGAACAATCCGAAGATGATTGGCAGACAGACGACAAATCCACCATGATAATCCAAATAGATGCAATCCCAATAAACTATGATCTAATCTTAAGCAAAAACTGCGAGTTCGAATTTGAGAAAGGCTTCTCCTATCCTGTTGTCGGCAGTTCGTGCTTTGTCTTGAATGGTGAAATGATCAACCACATGTACAATCAGAAAATAGCTGAACAACTCAAGATAGACACGTCTAAGACGGTGGAGGACGCTCGCGCTGATCCACGGCTTGGTTTGATTAAAATGTTTGAAGCAAGCAAAACCGCCATTCCGATTTATGTGGACTTTGACAAGCTCGTCCGATACCACTTTGGCGTTTTCGCATTCACAGGCGGCGGAAAAAGCAACCTGATGTCAAACATACTAAGAAGACTATTGCTTCATAATGACAACACCAAGGTCATCATCTTCGACATAAGCTGCGAATACATATTCCTGTTACTAGACTTGCTGGCTGACCCAAACGTTTCAGCCAAAATCATTCTTGAACACAGGATAGGTTCGCTTGAGCAGTTCTTCAACAGCGTTGTGAAACCGAGAGAATACGAAGATGATGAAAGAACTAAGCACGGCTTGAAATGCATCATGGAACAGAGCAAGCTTGCCTACTACACGAAGCCCAGACAGCAAATCCCAACTTACAGCCAATTCGTAGACGAGATTGAAAGCCAAAGAAGCAGTTCATTCGACAAACCGCACTATCTGAATGCCATAGACAAAATCCACGACGCCATACTCGAATACTTGGAAAAACACGGCCTAAGTGAGAATCAAAAAGTAAGCGAAGACTTCATCAACTTCATAGCTGAGACAGCTACGGAAACAGTGGAACAGCTTAAGGTTCACGACAAAAGCGGACTGTACGCATGGGCAACCACAAGAAACTCGATACTTGACATAATAAGAAAAGGCGAAGAAGAGGAAACAAAGGAAACCGGCGGATTGACAGTTGAAAAAATCCGAGAACTGCTGGAAGACAAAACTACAAGCCTCATCTGCATCTCCATCTCAGACCCGTACAACATAAAAGACTTGGCCATAAACCTAACCCAGGATCTGCTTATCCGCAGAAAACGCAAATTCCAAGTCAAACCCTACATTCTGCTAGTCTTTGATGAGGCACAGGAATTCCTCCCAAGCAACGCAACAGGCATAGAAGGCAAATGCTCACACCACGTTGAAACACTGCTCAGACAGGGAAGAAAATTCGGTCTAGGCGTTTGCCTAGCCACACAGCGAGTAGCCTACCTGAACACGAACGCCCTTCAACAACTGCACACATACTTCGTAGGCACCCTGCCTAGACCCTATGACCGTGGATTAATCAGCGAAACCTTCATGGTTGACAAAGGAATACTTGAAAAAACCTTAGAGTTCGCACCAGGCGAATGGCTGCTGTCAAGCTTCATAGCCACAGGCATGGAAAACGTGCCCATCTTCATAAAAGCAGACAACGCAGAAAAAGAAATAGAAAAATACCTCAAAACTAGCAAACCAGTTAACGGATAGACCCTAGGTTTCATGTACGATAGGAGTAGAGTCTTCTTTATCAGATAGACAGGTTTGTTCCTGCCTTAGCTTCTTATCGATAGGTATGTCTTGTAGGGTTTAAAGCCGACTTTTGAGTATGTTCGTACTGCTGGTGCGTTGTCGCTTATGACATGAATTAGCGCCGTTGAAGAGACTTTCAGAATCTCTCTTACTAGCGTTGATACAATAGAGGTGGCGTAACCTCTATTCCTGTATTGCTCGTGAGTGGCGACAGCGCTGATGTTGCTTCCGAACTCCACCAAACGAGTTATGCCTAATGAGACAAGCTTGTTATCTTGTTTTATTCCGAAACAGAGCGCTTCTTTCAAAGCTTTTTGGACAAATTCTATCTGAATATCGCCCCACCATGTAGGATCGGCTCTTCTCATCAGCTCAAGAACCTGTTCCGCATCATCAGTTCCAAGCTTCATTGGAGCGGTGCTAATTTGAATGTTTTCTTCGCCTCTCTTCAGATACATCAACATCATTTCTTCTCTAAGCTTGGGACTGTACTTGCTGAGTACAAGGTCTTCGCAGTCTAATGGTGCTTGCATCTCAACTTTCTCCAAACTCAGGTTATCTAACAGCAGTTTCACAGCCTCACGGTTTCCTCTCAACTGAACAACCTGATCCCTGTAAACCAACATCAATCCTTGAATGCTTTCTCCTTCCATGGCAAGCATGATCTTGGTTTGATCTCTTCGCTGTTTCAAGTCAAAAATGAAAAAGTAGTAGTTGAGCGGATCCCGGTTTACATGATCCCAGAAGATCCTCTCTGATCTCTCATCCATAAGAACTATTTTCAAGACTATTTCACCTCTCAAATGATTATAGAAAAGAGCGAAAAAATAAAGTTTAGGAGTCTATGCTGTCTTCGCTGGCTGCGTCATTCCGCACTTCTTGAGCAGTCTTTGCCACCGTGCATCTGTCTGCTGCTGTATCTGGTCAACCATCTTCTCAAACTTTGGCGTGAACAAATGTCTGAAGCGTCCCTGTGTCTGCAAATACTCTTTCACTGGTTTCTTCTTTTGCGGAGCTAAAGCTATGACCTTGCTGGGCGTGGACAGTTGGTATTCGCCGTTTACGGCTTCCCACAGCGGAAAGATGCAAGTCTCCACAGCAAGTCTTGAAAGCTCTATTGATTTCGCTGGATCGCTGCGCCAGCCTCTCGGACAAGGTGCAAACACGTGCAGAAATGCCGGTCCATCCACTTCGATGCCCTTTCTCGCCTTCTGAACAAGGTCCTTCCAATAGTACGCTGATGCTGTTGCTGCATACGGAATGTCGTGAGCCACCATTATGTCAGCTATTGGCTTCTTGTATTCCAGCTTACCTGGAACAACTGAGCCAGACTGAGAAGTTGTCGTAGAGGCTCCGTATGGTGTTCCACCGCTTCTCTGGATGCCTGTGTTCATGTAAGCCTCGTTATCGTAAAGCACGTACATGAAGTCGTGGCCACGTTCAACAGCGCCTGACAGCGCCTGTATTCCAATGTCGTAGGTGCCTCCATCTCCTGCAAAGGCAATAACATCGATTTTCTCGTCTTTGATGCGTCCTTTCTTTCTCAGTATCTTTAACGCTGATTCTATTCCTGCAGCGTTCGCCCCAGCTGTTTCAAATGCGGTGTGAAGCCACGGCGTAGCCCATGACGTGAACGGATAAATTGTCGAAGAAACCTCCATACATCCAGTTGCATTCGTCACTATTGTCGGCCCTCTCGTCGCCTTCATGATCAGTCTGAGCACGGTTGGTGCCGCGCATCCTGCACACGCTCTGTGTCCTGACATGAACAAGTCTGGTTTCTCAGCAATGTCTTTTATCGTGAATTTTCCTTCAGCAAAATTACTCATTCATTTCTCCTCCTTTCACTCCCTCAATCCAATGTAACGTATCTTCTCCTCAACCTTGCCTGTCTGAGCGATCTTTTGCAGGTCTTCGTAGACCTTGCGTATCTGGCTTGGACTTGTGTCTCTTCCACCCAACCCGTAAATATAGTTCACCAAGTAAGGATGATTCTGCGAATCGTACAGTGCATGGCGCGTCTCGTGGAAGACCGCTCCACCGTTTCCGCCAAAGCTCATGCTTTTGTCCATTACTGCAACAGCTTTCGCTTTGCCCAAAGCCTTAGCGATCTCTTCAGCTGGGAACGGTCTGAATGTGCGAATCCGAAGCAAACCCGCTTTGACGCCTTCGGCTCTGAGGTCCTCTATGACCGTTTTCACGGTTCCTGCAGTTGAGCCCACGCACGCGATCACTATTTCCGCATCGTCAAGCCTGTGCTTCTCAACCAAGCCATTACCATAATGTCTACCGCTCAACTGCCCATATTCATCGTGAACTTGTGAGATTACTTTCAAAGCGTTTTTCATCGCTTCTTCTTGCTGGCGCTTGAACTCGAAATAATAGTTCGGCAAAGCCACAGGTCCCATTGTCATCGGATTCTCTGGGTCAAGCTTGTAAGGAACTGTCTTGCCCTCATGAGTCATTACGTTGGGCAATTGGCGAGTGCCAACAAAACCTTTGACCGCTTCATCTTCAAGAACTTTCACGTTTTCCAGCGTGTGGCTCAGCGTAAAGCCGTCTAATCCAACTATGACTGGCAACTGGACATCTAGGTGTTCTGCGATTCTGAAAGCTTGGAATATTGAGTCGTAGACTTCTTGTGCGTTCTCGGCGTAGATTTGTATCCAGCCGCTGTCACGCTGTGCCATAGTGTCAGAGTGATCGCCATGAATGTTCAATGGTGCTGACAGAGCCCTGTTTGCCACAGCCATCACCACTGGTGCCCGACATCCTGAAGTCACGAAAAGCATCTCATGCATTAATGCCAAGCCTGCGGAAGCAGAAGCAGTAAAGGTTCTAGCTCCTGTAGCGGCAGCTGCGAGGCACGCGGTCATAGCGCTGTGCTCAGACTCGGTGCACATGAACTCGGTGTTCACTTCACCATTGGCCACGTACTCGCTGAATTTTTCGACAATTATGGTCTGCGGGGTAATGGGATAGGCTGCCACAACGTCAACATCTGACTGTTTCGCAGCATAGGCAACAGCCTCATCGCCGTTCAAGCCCATAACTTCTTGCTTAGCAACATTCTTCACTTTCAACATCCTCCATATTCTAAATCTTCATAGTGATCGCTTTTGTCGGGCACTCGTTTGCGCAAATGCCGCAGCCTTTGCAGAAGCTCATGTCAAACTCGATGTCGCCTTTCTCAGGCTTCCAGTGTATGGCGCCATCTGGACAAAAGATCGTGCACAACAAGCACTTTGTGCATTTTTCCAGATCTCTAACTGGCTGGTAAGTTTTCCAGTCTCCAGTAAGGTAAGTCTTGCTTGACTTCCAGCAAACGCCTGCTGGCGATAGTTCCTTCCACCCTTTCTCTTTAGAACTCATTCAGACATTGCCCCCTCATAAGCCTCTTTCACAACTGCAAAATTCTTCTCAGCAACATCAGGCCTAAACCGGCCCTTAACCATTGTCTCAATCGTTTCTAGACTGACTATCCCGGTGACACGTGCCACAGCGCCAAGCATGGCTGTGTTCGTTATAGGCATTCCCAAGACTTTTATCGAAATCTCTGTAGCCGGCACCGTCCAAAGCTTACCCTTGTCAGAACCCAGCTGCTTCCTGATTTCTGCATGAGCCTCCTTGGTGTTTACCACGATATTTCCGCCTTCGCCGCTCAAACCATCAGCCACTCTTACTGACTTCAGCAAGGTCGGATCTAGAACAGCAACAACATCCGGATTATACACTCCACAGTGTAGTTGTATTGGCTCGTTGCTTATTCTTGTAAAAGCTGTCACTGGAGCACCCATGCGCTCTGGTCCAAACTCGGGGAAAGATTGGATGTATTTTCCTTCAGAAATGGCTGCTCGTGCCAGAAGCTCGCTGGCCGTCCATGCGCCTTGCCCGCCTCTGCCATGCCACCTGACTTCCAATATCTTCTTCAATTACTTTGACTCTCCAATGATCTTTCAACCTAGTTGCAAAATCCAACATATACATCTTTCTAGACAGAAGAAAAAAACTAAACATACAGATGAAATGAAGCCGCAGATAACTAAGCTTAAATAGCACTACAAAACTGAAAGCTGTTAAAGCTTGAATTTGAGCCGCCGTAGCTCAGCCCGGTAGAGCGGCTGGCTGTTAACCAGTCGGTCATAGGTTCAAGTCCTATCGGCGGCGCTTTTACCGCACTTGAAGTAAGAAACACGGGACAAATTGGCATGTGCTGAATTGATGAAGACAAGTTAGGTTACTACACCCATTCTCTGCAGTTCTTCTCGCAAGCTGGTCTCAACCTGCTTGAGACTTTGCCTTTTCGCCACATAGTCGTCTCCGGTTATCTTGCCAGTTTTGAAGTCGCTATCAAGCTGCTTCAGCTGAGCCTGTATTTCAACTAGTCTTCCGCGCAGTTGATCAGTGTACGATACTGCCT
>CAZHWL010000064.1:0-4793 GCA_964536035.1 uncultured Candidatus Bathyarchaeia archaeon
GAAGCAAGACTGTTCAAAAAATACGCAACTGTTTTGCGTTGCCATAACGAGTTTCAGCTAATCACGCGTGCCCCAAGAGAAGTTGAAACAAGCGATGTTGAAATATCAAGAGTAGGCAGTAGAGAGCTGGAAGCATTGAATCAGTTCTATATTGATCATAATGCTGAGGCTTGGACCCCTATACAATTCAAGGCAGGACCCTACTACTGTGTGAAACATGAGAGCAAAATAGTCAGCGCCGCTGGCGTCCATATAGTCACGCCTCAGATAGCTCATCTTGGCAACATAGTCACTGACGAAGCCTTCAGAGGTCAAGGCTTTGCAACAGCGTGTACTGCTGCACTAGCGAAGGATTTGGCTTCCAAAGGACGTATCATAAGCCTGTATGTCAAAGTTGACAACGCGTCTGCCATTCATATTTATGAGAAACTTGGGTTCACAAAGTCAAGAGACATTTGTTTTCTTATCATGCGGAAGAAAACTGATGGATGAGGCTGTTTGTTTTCGAAAGACTAATCTTGCTAAGACCTTTCATAATCACTCAACAATATGATGTGCAGGAATAATGGATTCTGATACTCGTACCATCGCATTGCAACGCGTTCAGACGCTTTTTCGTTTGGCAAACGGAATTTTCAGCGAAGATCCTGTACTGGCTCAGCGTTATGTGGACATAGCTAGAAGAATAGCTATGGCCGCTAGGATTCATCTGCCAAAAGAGTACAGGCGACAGGTGTGTAGGCACTGTAAAAGCTTTATCTTGCCAGGAGTGAATTGTCGTGTGCGCGTGAGGCAGAGAAGAGAGCCGCATGTGGTGATTACGTGTTTGAAATGCGGCAATCAGATGAGGGTGCCTCTGAGAAGGACAAAGGAGAAATTGAGAACATGAGTGGAATAACAGCTGGCAAGAAACGTTTTGTCAAGCGTCATCTGAGCGATGAAAGACCAACGGTCATAATAGGCAAGAGCGGCGTTTCTGAGGAGCTTTTGAAGGAAATCGGAAAGCAGTTGGACAAGAAGAAGATGGTGAAAGTTAAACTTCTGAAAACTGCTCTAACTGGAGATGAGACAAAGCACGTTGCCATGCAAATCGCCCAACAAACTGAGTCTTCCCTCGTCGAGATTCGAGGACACACTTTCATGCTTTACAAGCATCGTAAAAAGTGAAAGCCTTTATATGTCGCTTCAAGATTTTACTGAGGGAAAACTCGCGAGGATTATAGAGTCTTGACAACACCATACGATGTTCCAGCATCTAAACTCATCGAAAAACTAGCAAAATATCTAAAGGACAATGTTGACGCGGTAAGCCCACCAGAATGGGCTAGCGTGGCAAAGACTGGTTCACACATTGAAAAGCAACCGCAAAACCCTGACTGGTGGTACACGCGATGTGCATCCACACTTAGGAAGATTCACGCTCACGGTCCAATCGGCGCCGAGAAACTAAGATCCGAATATGGGGGAGGAAAGAGAAAAGGAGGCACACCACAACACGCCTCAAAGTCAGGCGGATCAGTTGTCCGAAAAGCCCTACAACAACTAGAAGCAGCAGGCTTAATTGAGAAATCTGGAACCCGGGGAAGAAAAGTAACTAAAGAAGGCAGAAAGCTCTTGCAGGAACTTGCTGACGGACTCAACAAAGAGTTATCGAAGGAGCTTCCAGAACTGGCTAAGTATGCGCAGGGTGAGTAAAGGTGTCTGATGAAGAGCTGGAAGCGCTTCGACGAAAGAAGCTTTCAGCGCTACAGCGGCAAGCGTCTGATGAACAGCGAGAAGCCCAGACGCAGCAGCAACTTGAAACGCAGAAACAAGCCTTGCTACGAAGCATACTGTCACCTGAGGCGAGACAAAGGCTAACAAATCTGAAAATGATTAAGCCGGAATTCACTGAACAACTGGAGCTTCAGCTTATTCAACTTGCACAGCAGGGCAAGATACCAATACCCTTGGCTGATGAGCAGCTGAGACAGATACTCATGCAACTCCAATCACGTAAGCGAGAAACAACAATAAGAAGGAAATAAAAGATGACTCGAAACAAGCCAACAGCAAAGAAACGCAGATTGGCTAAAGCTGGAAAAGAAAAAAGAGCTGTGCCAACATGGGTCATAGCTAAAACAGGTGGAAAAGTCAGAACTCACCCAAAGAGGAGACACTGGCGACATAGAAAGTTGAAATCTTAAAGAGGAAAGACCAATGGCCAAAGAAGAAAAGGAGCAGAAAGAGACAAAGATCAAGGAAGAGAAAACAGAGGAAGCCACTGAAGAAGCATCTGAAGCTGCTGAAGAACCAGAAACTGAGCAGTTAATGAAAGAGCTTGCCGAAGAGGAAGAACCCAAAGAAGAGAAGGCTGAAGCTAAGGAAGAAGAGCTGGCTCCCACTGAGGAAGAGGAAAAGCCTGCTAAAGAAAAAAAGGCAAAGAAGAAAGAAGAGGAAGAAGAGATCGTTGAAGAGCGGTTCTACACTGTTCCACTGAGTAGAGCATGGATTGTGCCTGCTAACAAGAGAGCGCCCAGAGCCATGCGGATATTGAAGAAATTCATCACCAAACACATGAAGATAGGCGTCCGCAAGGAAACTGAAGGAGAAGAGGAAGAGGAACCTGGCAAACTCATAATCGATAATGAAGTTAATTTGAAGATTTGGAGTCGTGGCATCGAGAAGCCTCCGCGCAAGATTCGTGTCAGAGTTGCGAAAGACAAAGAGGATAACGTGACTGTTTATCTGGCTGAGGGAGAATAGTCCTTGGCCATTTATCTGTCCAGCTTGGGCGGAAGCGTAAGCATCGGCGTTTACTCTCTTGCGACGGACAGTATTGTAATTGTTCCAAAAAGCATTCCGCAGAAAAAAGCTGAACGACTAGCCGAATGGCTCAAAGTCAGACTTGTTCACACAATGATCGGCGGCTCAGTGCTTATCGGAGCACTAGCCTATGCAAACTCGAATGGAATGTTGCTTCCCAGCTATGTTCGAGATGAAGAACTTGACACTCTCAGATCAGTTTTCAAAGGAAACATCACAATAATGGAGACAAAGAAGACAGCGTACGGCAACATGGTACTAGCGAATGACCATGGTGCAATCGTCGATCCAAGATTGAAGGAGCCAGAAGTCAAGCAAATTTCAGACGCATTAGGCGTTGAAGCCATGACTGGAGAAATCGCTGGACTGCCATATGTTGGGTCATTGGCTGTTGCAACAAATAAGGGCGTGTTGACTCATCCTCTGCTGAAGGATGACGAACGCAAGATATTGGAAGAAGTGCTGAAGGTTCCTGTTGACGTGGGCACAATCAACTGTGGAGTGCCATACGTTGGAACAGGATTGATATGCAACCGCTACACAGCAGTTGCCGGTTCTATGACAACTGGACCCGAGATGTTTATAATTGGGAACGCACTGGATGTGGTGAAGGAGACCGAAGAAGTTGAAAATCTTCAGAGTGACAGGTGAAATCAAAAAGCCTAACTTGAAAACTCCTTTCAAGCAAGAAATTGTCGCCGAAAAAGCTGAACATGCAGTCGAGAAAGTTTATGCCGAGTTAGGCAGCAGACACAGAGTAAAACGGTTTCATATCAAGATTGCCAATGTTGAAGAGATTCCGCCTGAAGAAATAGTCAATCCAATACTGAAGAAAATGGTGACTGGTGAAGAGAAAATTGGCGAATAAAGGCGAAGAAGAACTCCGCAAGCTCAGCGTTGAACTACGTCTGCTTGAGCAAACCGCTGAAGCGGTGCAATCCAGAGCCAACATGGTTAACGCCGTAATCACCGATCTTACCTACGCGACAATGACGCTGGATGGCTTGGAGAAAGAAAAAGAAAACGCTGAACTTCTCATTCCGATAGGCGGGAGTTCGTATGCCAAGGTTAAACTGGCAAGCACAGATAAACTAATTGTAGGCATAGGTGCCGGAGTCTCAGTTGAAAAATCCTTGCCTGAGACAAAAGAGATTGTCAAGAAGCGACTGGAGGACCTTGAGAAGTCCCGCAACGCTCTTCAACAGCAATTTGTTCAAGTCGCAGAAAAAATCAACGATGACCGACGCAAATTTGAATCCTTAGTTGCCGCGATGCGAGAGGAGAAACCCGCAACGGATGTTTGAAAAGCTCAAGTCCGGCTTGAAAGGACTTGTAACCAAGGTCACCACAACTGAGCTTAAGGCTGAAAGCCTAAAGCCTGTGCTCTCTGATTTCAAAATAAACTTGGTCGAAAATGACGTTGCTTTTCCTGTCGCAGAAAAAGTGTGCGATGAAATGGAAAAACGTCTAAACGGCGTTCAAGTCAAACGCCTTGAAGACAGAAAAAAGATCGTTGAAAAGAACCTTCGAGACGTACTTCTTGAAATAATGCTCACCAACAACAAGATCGACTTGTTGAAGACTGCTGAGGAGAAACGCAAGAAAGGCGAACCTTTCATTATAGTCTTTGTGGGAATAAACGGCACAGGAAAAACCACAACTATAGCCAAATCTGCCCACTTTTTCGCCAAGAAAGGCTACTCCGTGGTTCTTGCATGCAGCGACACGTACCGAGCGGGCTCTATTGAACAACTGGAGACGCACGCCAAAAGACTCGGCGTAAAAATGATCACCCACAAATACGGGGCAGACCCAGCAGCAGTAGCTTTCGACGCGATAAGCCACGCTAAAGCACACGGAATAAACATAGTTCTAGTCGATACCGCTGGGAGAATGCAGACAAACCGAAACCTCATGAGCGAACTTGAAAAAATCAAACGAATCGTCAAGCCCGACCTAACCATCCTGACAGTGGACTCGTTGACTGG
>CAZHWL010000064.1:4893-6368 GCA_964536035.1 uncultured Candidatus Bathyarchaeia archaeon
GTTATCAAATCGGCAATGGCTTGGCTGGGGTGATACTTCTCATCACAACCGTTGATAACTGGAACCCTTGAAGCTTTCGCCATTTTTTGCAGGTCATCATTTTTCATAAGTCTAGCCATTATGCAATCAACATTTCTTGAAAGATACTGCACTTCATCAGAAATATCCGCGAGAGCAAAGTTTGTCGTTCTCCAATCAATGAACAATGCGTGGCCGCCGAGTTCTGTCATAGCAACTTCAAATGCGACGCGTGTCCGCGTGGATGTCTTCTGGAAAATTAGAGCTGTGGACATGCCGCTCAAAGTAGCCCGATATTTCTCTGGATTGTGCTTGATATCTATGCCTTTTTCAATTATTTCAGTGAGCTGTTGACCCGTTAGATCCCTAAAGTTAAGTAAATGCATGTTTTCACCATTCCAGAAATCCTCTGTTCTTAAATTATAAAGCTTTTCTGCAGATGTGCAAGAGTTATCATGTAAACCCTTCCACGATGGTTTTTTCGCTTTGAAGCCTGCAGCAAATTCATTACCACCACAACTCTATATCACTGTCCAAGAACCATTCAAAAGGAGGGCAAATCCAAATAATACTACTGGTTTCCTCAAACAAGGATGTCGCCAGCTTGAACATCAAAAACCAAATCTTGACTAACTATCGCTTTGAAGAAGCAGCTGAGCGTCACCAAGACAATCCAGTATACAAGACTGCCATCAATAACAGAGAGGTCAAACTTGTGACTTTGAATCAAGAATCTGTCTACGCGCAGAATCTACCTGATTTTTTCAGCGACCTTGAGCTCGTAGTATTCATTTCAAGACACAGTAGCGAAAGCGGAACACCAACCCTGTCAGTGCACACACCTGGAAACCTTGGACAAGCAGAACTAGGCGGACTCCCGAGAAAAGTCTCATTCTCACCAGCAAGTGCCATGCAGAACGCGCTGAGAAAAATGAAGATTTTGACAAATGAATTGGATCTTGACTACGAAGTCTCCTATGAGGGAACGCATCATGGTCCTTCATTAAACGTGCCGACAATGTTTGTAGAGCTGGGCAGTTCATCAACACAGTGGAACGATTTACGTGCAGCTGAAGTCGTGGCTCACGCGGCAATGGAAGCCGTCTCAAAATTCGACGACAGAACTGGCCGAGTCGTGCTTGGCATTGGAGGTCTTCACTATAATGCCAAATTCACACAGATAGCATTAGAAAGCGACACTGCCTTTGGCCATATGATTCCAAAATATGCCATACCGGAAATTGATGCCTTGATTATCAAGCAGTGTATCGAACGAACATTGGAAAAAGTGGATCATGTAGTCTTGGATTGGAAGGGAATAAAGGGTGAAAACAAGTCTTCCTTGGTTGAAACGCTCCATGAGCTTGAATTGCCCTTCGAGAAAGTCTAACCCTCTCAGGAAAGGGGAAAGGTTAATACAAATGTCTGGGCTTATTTCTGAGCACTTACGGATACAG
>CAZHWL010000065.1:0-6354 GCA_964536035.1 uncultured Candidatus Bathyarchaeia archaeon
ATGAAGATTAACGGAATCTTGCTGAGACTACGTGAAGAAACCCAATAATTGAACCTAAACACTTTTATTCTACTGCCTAGATTTTCATGAAACTCTGATTTAAAGAGGGTAAATGGAATGGTAAAAATAGTAGTTGACAACAACAAATGCACTGGCTGCGGCACATGCGTCGACACATGCCCCGTAGGCGTCTATGAAGTCAAAGACAAGAAATCTGTTCCAGTGAAGCCTGAAGAGTGCCTCGTGTGCAGGGCATGCGAAGTTCAATGTCCTGAAGGCGCAATCCAAGTAATCGAGTAAAACACACTCCGACGTTCATGCTGCACGCTTATTGCACTGCTAATCTAAGCTCCAAAAAGCTCTCTGAACTCTTTTTACTTCTTTTATGACACTGTTTCCTTGTTGCTCGATCTTTCTGTCTGCAACAAGTGGTTTGTCCTTGACTTTGAAGTCATTTTCACTCAATGTAGCAATTGCCGAGGCAGCTAGTCTTCCAAGAGTATTCAGATTGTAGCCTCCCTCAAGAACACATGCAAGTCTTCTGTTGCATAGTTCTGATGCTAAACGCATGGAGGTTACAAAGATTTGTCTAATGCCTTGGTCTGTGAGTGAGAGGTTCGCCACAGGATCTGCGAAGTGTGCGTCAAACCCTGCTGACACTAGAAGAAATTGTGGCTTGTATTGGCGCATGATTGGTACCACAATCTCCTCTAACGCCCTCAAGTATGTTTGGTCAGTTGTTCTGAAGGGCAAAGGGATATTGACGTTAAAGCCTGTGCCTTTTCCTTGTCCAATTTCGTTTATGAAGCCTGTTCCTGGAAATTCATGAGGGTCTTCATGCAAACTTGCGTATAGAACTTTGCTGGTTCTGTAGAATATTTCTTGTGTGCCATTTCCATGGTGGGCGTCAACATCTAGAATTGCCACTCGTTCAAGTCCGAAATCTCGCAGCAAGTGTTCAGCGGCTATGGCGGCATTGTTGAATACGCAAAAACCGAGTGCCCGAAACCTTCCAGCATGGTGACCCGGCGGCCGAACTAGTGCAAAGGCATTCTCAGATTGCCGTTTCATGACGATGTCAACGGATTTCAATGTTCCTCCTGCCGCATAGAGTGCCGTATTGAAGCTTTGCGGTGAGACAATGGTGTCCTGCAGGTCAAGTAAACCTCCTCCACATCTGCATACAGCTTCGATGAGCTTGATGTATTCTGGCGTGTGGACTGTTGCGATGCTTTCGATGTTTGCCTTTTCCGGGGAGACAAAACACCAACTCTTTCTCTTTGACAGTTCGCCTGTTCTCAATTCCTTTGTAATCACGCGGAGGCGTTGTGGTGATTCAGGATGACCCTTTCCCGTGTCATGCTCATAGTAGATAGGAGAGAAAACAGCTGCTGTCTTGTTCACTTCAAGCCATCCTCTTCGCCGTGTTCTGGAAAGCTATTTGCAGGTATTCTTTGATCGTTATTTTTTTCTTCCTGCAGATTTTCTCGAGAGCTCTGTTTATGCCTGTTGTGTACTGTATTGCTTTCTTAGGTTTTTCCACAATGTTTTCTGGGATGCCAAGGTTTTTCGCAGTATGTCTAAGAACAAGCTTCCGAAGCGTGTTCTGCGAGCGCTCGAGTTTTAGTTCAATCGGTAGGCTGATGGCAAACTTGGCTATTTTGTATGATGCGAAAGGCAAACGGAGTTCCACGCTGTGACAAGTGCAGATTTTGAAGTCTCTCTCAATGTTGCTCTCATGGATTCCCGCTATGTCTTCGAACATTCGCCTCTGTGCCGCCGCGTCTCCATGTTGAAAGTACTCGTCGACGTATCTTTTGTAGCCACCGAACATTTCGTCAGCGCCTTGCCCAGCGAGCAACACTTTAAAACCTTTCCTTGCAGCATTTTCCGCTGTCCAGTAGAGTGGGACGCCGATACTTGTTTTTAATGGATCTGGTTCCTCAATCTGCCAAAGAACTTTCGGAACCACTTTCTCCAAATCCTCTTCTTCATAAACATGGATGTTTATGGGTAACTTGAGTTCTTCTGCCGCTTTCTTGGCGTGTTCGGTTTCAGGCTGGTTTCGCAGGCTTACGTGGATTAAATGTACCTCAATGTTTGATTTTTTAGCTAAATGCGCGATTATGCTGCTGTCTAGGCCACCTGAAAATGCGACTGCAACCTCTTTCAAACCAGAAGTCCTTTTTCTGACCGAATCCTCTAGAAGCGTTTGTAGTTTTCTTGCTGCGGTTTTCATTGTCATTTGTTTTGGTTTCGCGTATTTCAGGATCTTAATAGGGATGAACTTGAAGCCGCGCTTGTCAGCGGTTGCAATGTGCCCCGGCGGGAAGGAACATGTTTCCTTTATGCCGATTTTCCACAGTGCTTTGCGTTCAGATGCAATAGCAACGAAAGTAGCGTTCTGGCCTTGATATAACGGACGACATCCGATTGGGCTTCTGCATGCGAGGATTCTTTCCGGTTCGACTAGGACTAGAGCAAAATCTCCGTCGGTTTTTAAGAGATCTGCGAGGTTTCTTTTGTTATCGTGGTTTGACGTAGTGGTGGTTGCTAGAGCATCTGCAAAGTTTTTCGGTGAATATATTCTTCCATCAAAGGCCATTATTCCTCCTTCCAGTTTTAGGAGTTGAGGCTTGTCTGTTTTGAGAGTTTTTGAGAAGAGATATCCGATTAGCGTATTTGAGTTGGTTTTTGCTTTAAGAATTGCTTGCAGATCGTTTTTTACGATTATTGTGGAGGGTGAGGCTATTCCGAATGTTTCAGTTTTGTCTGTTTTCAGTGTTTTAAGCATTGCTGCTGCTGTTTCTGTGGCGTCTTCGCCATTTCTGTTTATGACGGCGACCAATGAGTTCATTAACGTCTTACCTTTCAGTTCGAAGAGTGTTTGAAGGATAGAATGGGGGATCAGTGATTTTATTTCTTGTGTTTGATTAAACTTAATATTGTTGGCTTGTTTAAGATTGTGGGTTTGTGTGGTGATTGCGTTTGTTCGAGTTTGGTGACATAAGGTTCAGGCCTATGGAAAGAGAAGATTTGAAGGTTCTGCACCAGTGGGAGAACGATTTTGAGACAATTATGTATTCGAGGAACCGGCCGATGAACTTTGTGAATATGCCTCAGCTTGAGAAGCAGTACGAGGAAATGCTGAAAGAGCAGAGGGAGACACGCTTCATTGTTGAGCTTGCAGACACAAAGGAACCGATAGGAGTCGCTCGCATTGAGCTTTGGGATTGGACTAATGTGAGAACTGCAGAGGTTGGAACTTATATTGGCAAGAAAGAGCTTTGGGGGAAGGGTTTGGGCAAGCAGATCACGGTAGGCTTGCTGGAGATGTGTTTTAACCAGATGAGCATGGATCGCTGTGAAGCATCAAGCGTCGAATATAATCCACGTGCCCACAAATCCTTGGAAACTTGTGGCTTCAAAAAGGTCGGAGTGACAAGGCAGAGTGCTTTCGTGAACGGTCGAAAATGGGACAGATATCACTTCGACATTCTCAGGGAAGAGTACTTGAAGATTCGCATGGATCTACTGAAGAAAGCACTGGGAGACAAGTTGCCTGAATATCTCAAAAAACATTGCACAATCGAAGGCTACTAAAACTACGGATCTAATCTTATCTGAGGCGTTATGACGCGTCTTTTCTCACTGTATGCTAGAAGTAGATCGCACTGAGAATCATGTTCTCTGCAGTATCTGTCTTCCATGACATGCGAAATGAGTATCGAATTATGTTGATTTGACTGTTAGCGCTCGCCTGAACACTGGGTAAAAGCATTAATCCTTAATCATCCTATCTTTTGAAGGCGAGGTTAGAGATTTGCCGATTCTTCCTATTGACACTGGCCGACATGGCACTGCTGAAATGAGACAGATTTTTGAAGAGGAAACCCGCGTTCAAAAAATGCTGGATGTCGAGGCGGCTCTTGCTTGGGCGCATGCTGAAGTCGGAGACATTTCAAAAAAAGATGCCGAAAAAATTATGGTAACCGCGTCTCTGAAGCATGTGAAGCTGAGCCGGATCAAGGAGATTGAGCGTGATATAAAGCATGATATTGCTTCTCTGGTTAGAGCCCTGTCTGAATCGTGCGGACCGAGCGGTGCG
Source organism: uncultured Candidatus Bathyarchaeia archaeon (assembly GCA_964536035.1). Classification (GTDB taxonomy): domain Archaea; phylum Thermoproteota; class Bathyarchaeia; order Bathyarchaeales; family Bathycorpusculaceae; genus JBGPAV01. The sequence goes on from CAZHWL010000065.1 coordinate 4,109, forward strand.
TGCGTTCATCTTGGAGCGACAAGTTATGATATCGTCGATACGGCGACTGCTCTTCAATTGAAAGATGCCTTAGGAATTATCGAAAAGAAACTGGATGATCTTGAAGGCATTTTAATGGATATGGCCTTGAAGCATAAAGACACTCTGATGATCGGCAGAACACATGGGCAACATGCGTTGCCGATTACTTTGGGTTTCAAGTTTTCTGTTTGGCTGCGAGAAGTCTCGAGGCATATCCAACGACTCAGACAGTGCAAAGAGCGTGTGCTAGTTGGGAAAATGAGCGGAGCCGTGGGCACTCAAGCAGGTTTAGGGCCTCACGCTATGCGCATTCAGGAACTTGTCATGCAGAGACTTGGGCTTAAAGCCGCTGACATTTCTACGCAGATCGTGCAGAGAGATCGATTCGCTGAACTTGCATGCTTGTTTGCAATTGTAGCTTCTTCCTTTGACAATTTTGCATGTGAAATCAGAGAACTGCAAAGACCCGAAATCGGCGAGCTTTTCGAAGCCTTTGAAGCTGAGAAACAGGTGGGTAGCTCCACTATGCCCCACAAGCGGAACCCTGAACTCTGTGAAAGAATCTGTGGTCTGGCTAGAATTGTCAGAAGCCTAGTAATTCCTGCTCTGGAGGACATTGTGACTTGGCATGAAAGAGATTTGACCCAGTCATCAACAGAACGTTTCATTATTCCGGAGACATGCATCCTGACGGATTACATTCTTGCATTATTCAAAGGCATTATTGTCAATCTAAAGATAGATGATCAAAAAATGCTTGAAAACATCAAGCTAACCAAAGGCCGAGGCATGTCAGAAGCAGTCATGACCGCGTTGATACAAAAAAGCATGAATCGACAAGTGGCTCACGAATTGTTGAGAAAACTTACCCTGAAAAGCGAATCTGCAAAACAGTCTTTCAGAGAAACGCTTCTCCATGATACCACGATCAGAAAAATGCTGTCTGAAAGAGAAGTTGATGAGGCCTTGAATCCAAGAAACTATCTGGGTACAGCGACGAAGCAAGTTGAGTCGATGGTCAAAATGGTAAAGAAAGAACGTAGAATCCGTGGACTATGACCGTTCCATAGCACATTTTTTATCTTTTGGCTTGTGCCGGGTCTTTTTTGGCAGGCTTATAGAGTGTCATAAACGGAATCATAAGAGTCGCAACTGCTACATATGGAATGACAGACAGTACGCCTGAGGCATTTCCCAATTTTGGCGCGGCGAAATAGAAAGTTAGTGAGGCTAGGACCGATATGCCTGCGTTGCTCATTGAAGAGTATAATGCGAACATTGATCCGCCTATTTCTGGTGGAGACAGTTCCATGTACATGCGTAGCATCGCGGTCATTTGGGCTCCTTGAAAAGCTCCGGCCGTAAATGCTATGCTTAACATCCATGTTAAATTGCCTGGACCGATAGTTGCGAGCAGACCGCATCCAATCATGGCAAGGACATTACCCGTTAGTAGAGCTTTTTTTGTGCCTACTTTGTCTGAAATAATGCCCATGGGAAGGCTTCCTAGAAAGATGCCGAGGCTCATGATTGCCAGCGCGATTCCCAGCGTGGTTGTGTCAGCTTGAGTTTGTTCCTTCAAGTATGTTGTACCGAATACTTCTGAGACTAGTAATGCAGTGGAAGCCAGCAAAATGTACGCTAGTCCTATCCATGTCTCGCGTCTCTTGGCTACTTTCTTGTAAGCGTCAAGGCTCGCTACTCTTTCTGTTGTCACTTTTGGCTCTTTTATTAGAATGCCTGCAAGGCATTGAATGACAGCAAAAACTCCTATCATCAAAACGATGATTGACCAGTTGATGCTGCTTGACATTACGCCGATAACTAATGCGCCGAAAGCATATCCTAAACCTCTTCCTCCCCACGCAACGCCTTGCATCAATCCAGCCTTTTCAGGCGGTGTGACGTCGACAGTCAAGCCGTCAAGACAGCCGTCTGCAACTACCCAAGCAAGCATTCCAATCATCACTATTGCTATCCAAAGAATGCCAAAAGTGGTGATCTGCGATAACACGGCGTATGATATAGCGTAGATTATGGCTGCGATGGCTATGTATGGTCTTCTGCGCCCATATTTTCCTATCGGGTATCTGTCGCAAAAGGCCAGAGGAATCATCTTCAGGTAGACAGGAGCTACTACGGCGACTTGGAGAAGCGCAACGGTGTTGACAGAAAGCTTGAAGGTGTCAACTGCAAAAATAGCGACATAAAGCAGTGAGCCGATG
>CAZHWL010000066.1:0-6280 GCA_964536035.1 uncultured Candidatus Bathyarchaeia archaeon
CTCAAACTGGACACCAAGACAGTAACAGTTCTGACTAACCTTTTAAATCTAATCAGAAGAAAGAGAAGAAGGATAAGCGGCGAATGACTTTGGAGCATCTGTTGGAAACAATCATTCTGGGCCTGATACAGGGAGTGACAGAGTGGCTTCCAATATCAAGCACGGGGCACCTCAGAATAACTGAAAAATACCTTTTCCCAGACACTCTCATTCCGATACTCTTCGACGTGACACTTCACATCGGCACATTAATCATCACGTTGTTCTTTTTCAGAAAAGATGTGAAAAACATCCTTCTGGCCCTCTTGCATTTGGATTTTAAGACTGATGAAGGACAACTTATTCCCCTCATAGTCATTGGAACAATCCCTGCAGCCTTAATTGGCTTAGTCTTCAGCGACCTGATAGAATCCACTTTCCAGACAGCTGTGCCAATTGCTGTAGCTCTTATCCTCTGCGGAATACTGCTTTTCAGTTCAAGATTTGCAGAAGAGAAAAACGACCGCATCACCTACTCCGTAGCTCTACTAATTGGAATAGCTCAAGGAATCGCCATAATTCCTGGCATCTCGCGAAGTGGCGCAACCATAGCAACTGCTCTCCTTATAGGTGTAAAAAAGGAGAAAGCCTTCAGATTCTCGTTTTTGCTCTCGATACCTGCAATAATCGGAGCGCTTGGGCTGACAGTCTACAGAGAACATGAAGCTCTTGCAAGCACGGGCTTCAGCATGGTTGAATTGTTGCTAGGAGTTTTGGCTGCTATGGCTGTGAGTTACTTCGCGCTCAAGTGGCTTCGAAGAATTGTCATAAGCAAAAAGTTTTACTTGTTTGCCTTTTACTGTTGGCTGTTCGGCGCAATCTTGTTGATGCTAGGCTTGAAGGTTTTTTAGCCATTTCGGTTTTCCTGAGAGAAAATCTGTCAGGAATTTGGCGAGCTCGATGTTTTTCTCGTAGATCTGAACTATTTCATCGTTGACAAAGATTCTGAAACCTTTGCTTAGGACATGCGAGATCTGTTCAGCCACTCCAGCGTTCTTTCCACCATCCTTCAGTTTCTCTTCAAGCAATGCAACTACATCTGTATATTTTCGCTTGATTTCCACTATCCATCGTTCTTTATCCAAGAAAGGCCCCGAGACAACGGTGGAGTTGTTAAGATATTTTGTCACGAATTTCTCGCATTCGAGTTCTTTCTCAAGAGGCGGGCCGAGATGGATTTTTACTGGAGGGAGAATGCGTTGCTCCAGTTCAAGAATGAACATGTTGACGCTTTTATCGTCGCTCCATGCAGTGTCCCTTAGTAGAAGGAAATCATTCAGTTCAACAAGCTTGCTAAGTGACCGCTGAGACTTGTAAAGCTGGCCCCACAGCACGTCTGGAACCGCATCCATCTTCCCGAACGTAATAAAGACTAATGCGGAACCATGCTTCGCCAATTTCAGCTTCAGTTCCTTGACTGTCAAAGCAACAGTTTCTTCAGGGTAGAAGAACTGTTCATCAGGATTCTTCAGAAAATGTTGTGAAGCTGCGGCGAAAAGATGAAGCTTCTGTGGCTGAACTGCCGAAGCCACGTTTCTACCTTTGTCAACCGGGTCAATAGCAACAAGAGGCTCGTTGAATAGAAGGTCAATTTCTCCTTTCCTATCTTTGTAGTAGTTCTCTATGTCAAAGATGATTCGTTGCCCGTGCTGTGCGAAGGCTTTCAGCGTGTTCACGAACCCACCATAATGAAGAATCAAAAGTTCGCAAAGGTATCCGCTGAAACCGCCTATCTTAATCTCTGCTCCGTAGACGCCAACGCCTTTCATAAATTTCTTCAGCAAACGAACTTCGTTTCGCAGTCGTTCGTCTAAATGTTTGTTCATGTAGTCCGTGTGAAATGGCGTCCTGTCTGTGGCGCTGAGCCATTCGCCACGCTTTATGTTGTAGCAGGGTACGATGTTGACTCTGGTTTCGTCGACAAAAGCCTCAAGATATGGGTGCTCAGCGAACCGTTCAACCTGTTTGGAGCCCTCAGTAGCCTTTCTTGCTATCTTTAGGCAAACTTCGCCAAGTGATTTCCTAGGGATAGTCTTTGAGACACGCATAAAAACGTCAACATCAGGTTCCTTGCTGAGCCATGTGTCCTTTGCCACTGAGCCTTCCACACGCACGATTGCTTCAACTTCCAGCTCCGCGGCTGCGGCGCGTACTCTTTTCTCTAGCTTGTCTGCCAAGGCGTCTATGCTGGCGCGTTCTCTGCTTTTCGGGATGATTTCTTCCAGAACTTTCTTGCAGACTTGCTCTGTCTCATCTTGCATAAACGTGAATCCTTTCATCTTCTATTTCTGTGGGCAATGTTCTTTGAGCGTGGAGTAAACTGGTCCCTTCGGCGTCAAATCACTTTTCTTGAGCTTTAAGCAGTTAGCTCTGATTGCGCCAAAGTCGAATTTCACATTTTCCTCAATGAATTTTGCAAGCTCAATCTTGTTTCTACCTGACCTGACACGGGCAGTCGTCAAATGTGGACTGAACCCTTTTGGATCAGCAGCAAACCCCAGACCCTGCAGCTTGGGCTCTAGTTGACTGAAAATGCTTCTCAGTTGGTCGGCTCCTTCAGTTATTCCCGCCCAGCAAACCCGTGGATATCTGACATCAGGAAAGGCGCCCACGCCTTGAATCCGTATGTCAAATGGTATGAACTGAACTTTCTGCATTTCTGCGTAAATCTGTTCGACCATGCTAGGTGTTATGTTTCCAAGAAAGCGCATGGTTACATGAATGTTTTCAGGTTCAACAAGCTTCAGATCAGCACCTGTCTTGACAAGGAGACTCTGCATTTCAGTCAGCCTCTTGAGGACAGTGTTGCTTTCTAGATCAAAGGCAATGAAGCTTCTTATGGACGCAGACATACTCGATTCTTTTCCGAGTAACCTAAGTCTCCTTCCTTCATAAATGCTTTTAACTCAGGCAACCTTGTCACAATCTGAGTCATATGGGTGAGAAGCCAGAAGACACACATTGTCCCTATTCCAGCGGAGACAAATGCAAGGCCAAAATGGACTTTGAAACCATTAAAGGCAGCGACTGCAAGAGCGAGACTAAAGAGGACTGCTGCTATACATGCAAGCTAAATGAGCAATGCGAAAGCAAATGCGACTACATGGACGAAAGAAAAGAAGATAACGTCTTTCCGAAATCCTTGAAAGTTGCAGGCCTGTCAAAAGAAGAACGACTGAAGCTTGGTTATGACCTTCTGATCAGAATCTACCTGATTGTCGGGTCACTTCTGGTGGGTGCAGGTTTAGTCTTGGCCTTTGCATTCACTTGGATAGGCTATCTACAGCTCACAGGGTTCTACTGGCATCTCTATACCAATTACGGAAATGGCGAAGCACTTATTCGTTTGCTCTTTGTTTTTTCTCCTCTGATTCTGATCCTCATAGGGGTGGCCTTGATTTGCTACGGATATGTTCGATTGACAAAGATGAAAAACAGTAAGTCTATTGAAAAACAATGATAGGTTGACATGCGGGCACCATTAGAATCAAAAAACTATTTCTGCTTAGAAGCAGAATTATTCAAAGGGTTCTAACATTGTCCGAAAAACTCGTTATCGCCGTCGCCGGAATGCCCGGATCAGGAAAATCAGTAGTGATGAATATTGGTCTGCAAAGCGGTTATGAAGCCATTATCATGGGCGATGAAGTGAGAGAAGAAGCAAAGAGAAAAAACTTGCAGCCAACGCCTGAGAACATTGGCAAAATCATGCTTGAACTCAGACGGAATGAAGGCGAAGCCGTCATAGCCAAAAGATGTATCCTGAAAATAGAGAAGGCTAAGAGCCAGAAAGTTATGGTTGACGGTATAAGAAGCTTGAACGAAGTTGAAGAGTTCAAGGAACACTTCAAAACCTTCACTCTCATAGCCATTCACTCCTCACCAGAAACAAGATTCAAACGTCTACATAATAGACAGAGAAGTGACGATCCGCAAAACTGGCAGATCTTCCGTGAACGAGACCTCAGAGAACTAGGTGTCGGATTAGGAAACGCTATAGCCATGGCTGAGTATATGGTAGTGAATGAGGGAGAAATCAACCCAGTTAAAGAGCAGGTAAGGACCGTTCTCAAGAGGGTAGAGGCGAAATGGACGAAATAACTGTCCACATTGAAGCTGAAGTTAATCCAACCGAATCAGAAGACAAAGTGAAAAAGGCTATCGAAAACATCTTCGGTCCACTTCAAACTAAACTTCAAACCATACACAAAGGAGGCGTCCTGACTGCCGAAATTCCTACACGTGAGCCGCTCATTAAGCTTCAAAACTTGCTCCGCAGAGAAAGAATACGTGCTGCAGCAAGAATAGCCATGTTGGAAGGAGCAGACAGAAAAACCCTTACCTTTTACCTGAACAAGCAAGTAGCCTTTGCAGGCCATGTGTCTTTCGCCAAAGAAACAGCCGAATCGCCTTTGGGACCGATAAAAGTCAAGATAACATGCGAGAATCCGAAAGAAATCGTGAACTGGCTCACCTCAGGAACCATGTGAAACGGTGTCACCGCCATTGTCTGGCAAAGCGTCAGTAACTCAGAAAGGCGCCATTCTGCTCGGCAAACACCTGACATGTGATGCACATGACGAAACCAGACCTCTCAGAATAGTCTCACATGCACATGCAGACCACATGATGGGTTTGGATCAAAGTCTGAGAAAATGCGAGAAAATACTTATGACACCTGCGACAAAGGACCTGATTGATGTTCTCAGAGGACCATTGCTTCTCATGAGTGGTTATGTGGAAGCACTAGGCTACGAGAAACCTTTTCGATATGAAGACGAGAGGATCACGTTCTTCAAAGCAGACCACATTCTTGGCGCCGCACAAACGCTGGTTGAAGACGCTGAGGGAACCCGCATAGTCTACACAGGAGACTTTAGAATAGACGAGACGCCGATACTTGAAGCAGACGTTCTCGTCATAGAAGCAACCTATGGAGATCCTTCATGCAAACGCCAGTTCACAGCAGACGTCAGAAGCCAGCTTGTCTCACTTGTGGAGAAAGGATTGAAACAGGGACCTGTCTATGTTTTCGGCTACCATGGGAAACTTCAAGAAATCATGCAGATTCTTCATGAAGCGGCAATCAAAGCGCCTTTCGTAACTTCGGAGAAAGTGTTTCACGTGTCGAAGGTCTGTGAAAAACACGGAATGAACCTTGGACGACTGATGCTGCCCAGTGAGGAAGAAACTTGGCAATTGCTCCGTGAAGGTGCGCCATGTGTGGCTTTTTATCATATGAACACTAGCGGAAAGATAGGTCAAGAGAGTTTTCGCATAATTGTCAGCGGTTGGGAGTTTAACACGCCTATCCGGCAGACCGGTAGCAACCAGTACATTGTAGCTTTGAGTGATCACTCAGACTATGATGGGCTCATGGAATATGTGCGGCAATCAAAACCTCAGCAGGTCATAACGGATAGCTACAGGGTGGGGCATGCTGAGATTTTGGCGAAGCAGATTAGAGAACAGCTGGGGCTGAGTGCTGAGGCGTTGCCGAGAAAATAAGGCGTGTAGTGTGTATTACGACAAAAGATTTATTTGGTTCAACCACGCATTATTAGGATACATTCGGACTTGGATTCCGAATTCATACGACTTAAATAAGCAGAAACCAGACTCTCGGGTACGGTACCGAAATGCCACCACCATTGCAGCCAGAGTTCTTCGCCCTACTGGGCTTAGACCTTTTCCTAGCGATCAGTCTACTGACATGTCTACTTGACAGACATTTCCCTTGGCAACTTCCCTACCTATACCAGCTGGCGGCGCTGGCCGGATTCGGACAGTTGCTCGTAAGCAGAGAGTTCATCGTTGTGTTCGGAGAGTACATGCGGTTCTGGTACAGCCTCATATACCTGATTGTGGCTTTGGCAAACATCGTCGCCGTCAATGCATATCTGGGAATAATCAAGAAGCTGCTGAACTATGCGAAAGTCATAATGTTCACAGTGACGTTTCCAGCAATGACACTTACCGCATTCTTCATAGCCAACTACGCGGAAATCGCAGTACACCCGCTGGTGATGGCTCCGCAGGTATCATGGGAGGCCACATTCATCGGCATAGTTGCCTTCGACACGTTTGTGGTGGGAGTAGGCACGTACATTTTCTTCAAACCGAAATGGTGGTACATCGGACTAGGAGCAGGCGCAGCCATAACAGGCGCAGCCGTGTATGCGTCGCTGAAACCTACATGGGGCCAAGCGACCTTCGTGGTTTCTGCCATAGGACTTGGTCT
>CAZHWL010000067.1:0-4128 GCA_964536035.1 uncultured Candidatus Bathyarchaeia archaeon
CAAACCCTATATTTCACGGTGTATCATTTTGGGCGTAAACCTACGCGACCTTGTTCCCAGAACAGTCGTGAAACTGGAGGACTTGGGCGGAAAATCCATAGCCATAGACGCCTACAACGCCCTGTACCAGTTTCTCGCAATAATCCGCCAGCCAGACGGCACGCCCTTGAAGGACAGCGGAGGAAGGGTGACAAGTCATCTGAGCGGTCTTCTTTACAGGACAAGCAATCTCGTGGAAATGGGCATAAAACCCATCTACGTCTTCGACGGAAAACCTCCATCATTGAAGGAAGTTGAAATCCAAAGACGCGCCAAAATCAAACAAGACGCCCAAGTAAGATATGAACGCGCAATCAAAGAAGGCAAAATTGAAGAAGCACGCACATACGCTCAAGCCACATCAAAATTGAAGGATTACATGACTGAAGACAGCAAGAGACTCCTCAACCTAATGGGGATACCGTGGATTCAGGCACCCAGTGAAGGAGAAGCTCAAGCAGCGCACCTAGCAAAACGTGGAGATGCAGACTACTGTGCAAGCCAAGACTATGACAGTTTACTTTTTGGCGCTCCAAAACTCATCAGGAACGTAACAATATCAGGAAAGAGAAGACTTCCAAGCAAGAACGTGGTTATCGATGTTGTGCCTGAGATCGTTGAGCTTGAACGGGTTTTGAAGGAATGCGGAATCAGCTATGAGCAGCTGGTGGACGTTGGAATCCTGATAGGAACAGACTTCAATCCTGACGGTATTGAAGGTTTAGGACCTAAAACTGCCTTAAAATTGGTTAAAGAGCATGGAACACTTGAGAACGCGCTTCCACATCTTAAGAATGCGGAGTTTCCGGCTGAACCGCGAAGAATAAGGGAGATTTTCCTGAATCCGCCAATCACAAACAATTATAGGGTCGAATGGAAAGAACCAGACTTGGAAGGCATTGTCAACTTCATTTGCAGAGAACGCGATTTCTCCGAAGATCGCGTCAGAAAATCGGTTGAAAGAATGCAGAAAGGACTGACACAGGCAAAAGGCAAATCCACGCTTGACAAATGGTTCGGATGACCTCAACCTTTTAATCAAGTCTCGCCGAATTAAACTAAACATCAGGAGAACAGGCAGCATGGATGAGGATTTACCGTGGCAGCCCGAACCCTTCAAGATAAAGATGGTTGAAAAGATAACCCTTCACCCCAGAGAAAAACGTAAGCAACTCATTGAGAAGTTTGGATACAATGTTTTCATGCTCAAGGCTGAAGACGTGTTCATAGATCTCCTCACAGACAGCGGAACCTCAGCCATGAGCGACCGCCAATGGGCAGGAATGATACAGACGAATCAGGCTTATGCTGGTAGCCAAAGCTTCTACTCACTGGAAAACGCGATGAAAGACATCTTCGGCTTCAAACACATGATCCCAGTGCACCAAGGAAGAGCGGCAGAAAACATACTCTTCTCAACAATGCTCACTTCTGGATGCTACGTGCCAAACAACATGCACTTTGATACGACTGAAGCCAACGTCCTCAGAAACAAGGGAATACCAATCAACCTAGCTGTGGAAGACGCTTACGACACTGCGAAAATAGCTCCGTTCAAGGGCAACATGGACACGGAAAAACTGGAACATCTCATACGAGAAAAAACTCCAGAAAAAATACCTTTGATAATGATTACGGCGACGAACAACAGCGCAGGCGGCCAGCCTGTCTCTATGCAAAACATAAAGGAAACAGCTGCCGTAGCGAAGAAGTATGGAATACCCTTCTTTATAGATGCTTGCAGATTCGCAGAAAACTGCTACTTCATCAAACAAAGAGAGCAAGACTACAGAAACAGGACGTTGAAGGAAATCGCGCGAGAAATGTTCTCACATGCTGACGGCTGCACGTTCAGCGGCAAAAAAGAAGCGCTAACCAACATAGGCGGAATGCTCTGCACTAACAATGACGAGCTGAATGAGAAATTGAAGAACCTCTGCATACTGATAGAGGGTTTCGTGACATACGGTGGTTTGGCATGCAGAGAACTGGAGGCAATGGCAATAGGACTCTATGAGGCAATTGACGAAGAATACCAAATGTACAGACATAGACAAGTAGAGTACTTGGCGAATCTTCTGAAACAGGGGGATGTGCCGATAGTTGAGCCAGCGGGCGGACATGCTGTGTTTGTGGATGCAAAGAGGTTCTTGCCACACGTTCCAAGCGACCAGTTTCCGGCTCAAGCACTGACAGTTCAGCTTTACATTGAGTCAGGAGTCAGAGGAGTGGAAATCGGTAGTTCCTGCTTCGGCAAAATCGACGAGAGAACAGGAAAGTTTAGTCCAGCGCGACTGGAACTGTTGAGGCTTGCAATTCCGAGAAGAGCCTACACAGACAATCACATGAGGTACGTGGCTGAATGCCTGATAAAACTGTACAAGAAGCGAGACCAGATAAAGGGACTGAAACGAGTCTACGCATCAAAGCTTCTGGGACACTTCACAGCAAAATTTGAGCCAATTGACTAGATTGTTTGGCCGTATCGTCCTGTCAGAGGGACGAAGGCTACTCCTCCAAGGTTTTCTTGTTTTGTTTTTCCGTTGCTTTCTTTTGTTATCTTTGTAAGGTTTTGGAAGAGCGCTGCGTTTCCGACGGGGATCAGCATGATTCCGCCTAGTTTCAGTTGCTCAACAAGTGGTTTCGGTATGTCAGGAGCCGCTGCTGTCACGAGGATTCGGTCGTATGGAGCCTTTTCAGGATATCCGAGTGAGCCGTCTGCGTTGATTATGGTGATGCGGTCGCCGTAGCCCGCTTTCATTATGGTTTTTCTCGCGAACTCGGCCAGTTCTTGAACTATTTCCACGGTGTATACGTGTCCCCAGTTGCTTCGGGGCGCATCTGCAGGCGCAATTATCTCGGCGATCGTCGCAGCATGCCATCCTGATCCTGCTCCTACCTCAAGCACGTTATTGCCTGTTTCAAGTTGGAGTGCTTCGTTCATTATTGAAACCATGTGTGGAGCAGAGACTGTTTGTCCATATCCTATAGGCAAAGGCGTGTCTGTGGCGCTGTAGGGCTTCATATCTTCGGGAAGAAATTTTGTGCGTGGAACGGAGCGCATAACATGGATTATCTTGGGTGAACGCAGAAGGCCTTCTTTCACCAAATTGTCTACGAGTTTCTCCCAATCGCTCCTTTCCATATGCAGCCCTTAATGCATAGTGAGTAGATTGACATTTAACGTGTTTGCATCTGTAAGAAGGATGCAGAATAAAGACAGTATGACTGTTACCCACGAATATGAATACACATTCTGCAAGAAAGAAGGATATCTAATGTAGCTTTATTTCACCGTCACTGACTTCGCCAAGTTTCTAGGCGTGTCCGGATTGTAACCTCTTTCCAAAGCTATATAGTACGCCAACAGCTGCAGAGGTATAACATAAGATATCGGTGACAGAACATCAGGAATGCCTTTTGAAACCTCAATAAAATCATCAGCCAGCCTTTTGACTTCCTCATCGCCTTCTTCAACAACCGCGATTATTGATGCCCCTCTTGCCTTCATCTCCATTATATTGCCAATCAATGTCTTGCGTGTATCATCTTTAGGGCAGACAAACACAACTGGAAAACCAGGCTCCACCAAACTTATCGGCCCATGTTTGCTTTCTCCCGCAGGAAAGGCTATCGCTGGCACATAAGCGATCTCCATGAGTTTCAGCCTTCCTTCGTATGCTGTAGCGGTGCTGATTCCTCGGCCTAAAAAGAAGAACACCTTTGCATCTTTGTACTTCTTGGCGATTTGCTTCACTTTTTCTTCTTGCGTGCGAACTATGGTATCAACTGTTTCAGGCATTTTATCCAGTCTTTCGGCCAAGTAATCCATTTCATCCTGTGAAACTTTGCCTCTTTTCTTCGCAAGCTTCAGAGCCACCTGAGCCATTACTGACAGTTGCGATGTGAAAGTCTTTGTCGCTGCAACGCCTATTTCGGGCCCAGATTGTTGGCTAATGTAGACTCGTGAAACTCTCGTAAGAGTTGAGCCGATCACGTTTGTCAATCCCAGAACGGTTGCAGCTCTCTGTCGGGCCGCGTGGACAGATGCCAAAGTGTCTGCGGTCTCGCCTGATTGGCTCACAGCCA
>CAZHWL010000067.1:4228-6164 GCA_964536035.1 uncultured Candidatus Bathyarchaeia archaeon
TGTTCGTGAATCTCTTTGAGCATAAAATGCGGATACCCTTGTTTTACCGCCATCTCTGGGGCCCAGTCGATTACTTTTGGTTCGCGGGTGACTATGCTTGAATCAGCTATTTTCTTGATCTCGTAACCGTCAAGTGAAAGGGTGACAAGTTCGCCGTCGTCAACTATCACTGCTTTGTTGGTGACTGGCAGAAATGCGGGAATGTCTGATGCGAAGTATACTGCTTTCTCGTTGACTCCAACGACGAGTGGGCTTTCGTTTCTGGCGCACACGATCTTGTCTGGTTCCCTAGTGGATATTACGGCGATTGAGTATGAGCCGTTTAGCTTCTTGACAGTTTCGAGGACGGCGTCAGCCAGGCTTATTGAAGGATTAATTTCTAGAGTATGTTCTATTAGATGCGGAATAACTTCTGTGTCTGTTTTCGATTTGAAAACGTGACCGTTGTTTTCCAGTTCCTGTTTGAGCTCGTCAAAGTTTTCAATGATGCCGTTGTGAATAACGGCTATCTGACCTGTACAATCCACATGTGGATGCGCATTAACTTCAAGCGGCGCTCCATGCGTGGCCCATCGAGTATGTCCGATACCGATGCTTCCAGGCAAGTCATCCAAATTCTTAATTTTGTGTACTTCATCTATCATCCCACGGTCTTTCTTGATGTAAAGTTCACCGTCATCGATGGTAGCTTCTCCGACTGAATCATATCCACGGTATTCAAGCCTTTTCAAGGCCGCGTGAATTATTGGAGCAGCGTTTCCTTCTTTCAAAACACAACCAAATATTCCACACATTCTCGAATCACAACACTTAATCGTTTGCTACTGCAAGGCTTATCCAAGCCGCTCTGGCGCTAATAAGCATTTTTAAGGTCTGAATCTTAATTCTAAAAAATATTTTGAATCTTCTTTTGCTGGGATTCATTATTTAGCCATGAACGCCTATTGTTTTCCAAAGACGCTTACAAAATATCTTGTAACAGTCTCAACATAAGACTCTCTTTCCGCCCGCTTAAGAACCTCAGTTTCTGTCAAACTTTGCTTGCCCAACTGTTCACTCACTATAATAAGATTTTTAATAATAGACAGCCTCTAGATGAGCCTATGGATAAGAGGTTTCTACTGCGCGAAGAAGACAAAACGCAGAAAGTAAAAGAAATCGCAATGTTCGAAGACCCGCAAAAACTGAAAATGATTTTGAACAAGCTCAGCTGGAAAATCGTCGCAATGCTTTCTGAACGCGAAATGTACCCACTTGAAATCGCCCGAACCCTAGGAATCCACGAGCAGAAAGTCTACTATCACATAAGGAAGCTGGAGAAAGCAGGAGCCATAACAATCTCCCGAGAAGAGGAAAAGAAAGGAGCAATCGCAAAATACTACAGGACAGTCTCATACGCTTTCGGCATAGAGCTACCGAAAGAATACAAAACAATAAGAAAACTGTCACTCCTCAACATGGACCAGCAAATTCAAAAATTCTTCAAAGGATTCATCAAAGAAGAAAACATCTTTGACGGAAAAATAGTGGTCGGCAGCCCCACCCCCCACGGACCCTTCAAAACCAGCGCAAGAGACGGCCACTACGCTGCACACTTGACGTTCTTTCTAGGCCAATTCGTGAGCATGCCAGAAGAGTTCGCCATAAAACTTGACGTTGACGCGAAAGCAGAGAAAGAGGAGAGGAATAACCTGATTCTCGTGGGCGGTCCAGGCACCAATGTGCTCACACAGGAGGTCAATGATAGTCTGCCGATAAGGTTTAACATGCAACCTTCAGAGCAAGGCTTTCTCCTGGGCGGCCTAGTTTCCAAGAAGAGCTCACGTGTCTACACGGCGGACACCGCGGGATTGTTAGCGAAAATCGTGAACCCATGGGACAAGACCAAACGCATCATAGTTTTAGCCGGAAACAAGGCCGTAGGCACAAAAGCCTG
>CAZHWL010000068.1:0-5915 GCA_964536035.1 uncultured Candidatus Bathyarchaeia archaeon
TATGTGGAGTCTAGGTATGTATTTCTAAATCAGAAAGTAAATCAGTACTGATGGAAAATATGATTTGCGCTTGCCAAAATATATGTTTAAATATTGCGGCATTCGTATGCTGAAGAGGGAATCTAGGATGCATGCTAAGAATTATAGAGCTGTCAAGGGCCAAGCGTACACACGAAGAGAGTTCGTTAAAGGCTTTCCAGCGTCAAAGATAACTCGTTTCACTATGGGAGACACTAAAGCCCAGTTCGAATATGAGGCAAGACTTATTGCGTTGGAGGCAGCCCAGATTCGTCACAATTCGTTGGAAGCTGCGCGCATAGCTTCAAACAGGATTTTACTGGATAAGCTTGTCAACAATTACCGCTTAGATGTTCTGCCTTATCCGCACACGATTCTCAGAGAGAACAAGATGATCTTCGGAGCGCATGCTGACCGTCTTCAGCAAGGCATGCGAGCATCATTTGGAAGGCCGATTGGTACGGCGGCGCGTGTTAAAGCTTACCAGTCGATTATTGTTGTAAACGTGAATGCAGCTGGCGTTGAACATGCCAAGTTGGCTTTGAAGCGTGGAAGTTCCAAACTGCCGATTCCATGCAGAATAGTCGTTGAGAAATTGCAGAGTGAAGAGGCGAAAGCAGTTGTCTGAAATGCGTAGAGATTTGGTCTTATGGTTTGAATCTCTTAGAAAAACTGACATCCCCTCTGTAGGTGGAAAGAACGCTAATCTGGGTGAGATGACGAGCGCAGGCATACCTGTTCCGCCTGGTTTTGCGATTACCGCTTTTTCGTACAAGCGATTCATCGAGGAGACCGGGATAGCGTCAAAGATTTACGAGATAATAAAGGAAACAGTTACCAATCCGAATGATCCGAAGCAGTTTGAGATTGCTTCCAAAAAGATTCGCGGGCTTGTAGAAGCGACACCGATGCCGAAGGATATAGAAAACGCTGCCAGATCCGCATACGCAGAGATGTGTAAGCGAATCGGCGTGAACGACGTTTTCGTCGCTGTAAGGTCAAGCGCAACAGCAGAGGATTTGGCTGACGCCTCTTTTGCCGGACAGCAGGAAACTTTTCTGAACATCAGAGGTCCGGACGAGGTTATTGAGGCAACCGTCAAATGCTGGTCAAGCCTTTTCACACCGCGAGCAATCTTTTATCGTACAGAGAAAGGCTTTGCTCATGAAAAGGTCTTCATTAGCGTTGGCGTCCAGAAAATGGTGAATTCTCGGGCAGCTGGCGTCATGTTCACAATAAACCCTGTAACTGGTGATGGAAATCAAATAGTCATTGAAGGCAACCATGGCCTAGGCGAGGCCGTCGTTTCAGGCGCTGTTACGCCTGATGATTTCGTTGTCGATAAGAAAGCCTTGAAGATTACTGATCGTCGTTTGGCTAAGAAAACTATCCAATACATTCGGGATCCGAACACAGGCAAAACTGTTCACGTGGAAGTTCCAGCTGACAAGCAGGAGCAGCCATGTATAAGCGATGATGAGATTCTTAGGCTTGCAGAAATGGCAAAGCGCATCGAGCAGCATTATGGGAAAGCACAGGACATTGAGTGGGCGATTGACAGAGACATCGCCTTTCCAGGAAACCTGTTCATAGTGCAGTCAAGGCCCGAGACAGTTTGGAGCCAAAAGCTTGCCGAAGCACCGATGAAAGCTGAAATTGAGAAGCCTGCAGAAACATTGAAAGTTGCTGTCAGGGGAATTGCTGCTGGAAAGAGAGGCTTCGGAGTAGGCAAAGCAAAGGTTGTGACTAACCCTGAAGAAGCAGCGAAGGTCATGCAAAAGGGTGACATTCTGGTTACTGAGATGACTAATCCTGACTTTGTTCCATTCATGAAGCTTGCAGGCGCAATAGTCACTGACAAGGGCGGAGTGACCTGTCATGCCGCTATTGTCAGCCGCGAGCTAGGGATTGCTTGTGTCGTTGGAACGGAGAACGCTACAAAACTGATGGTTACTGGAACAGAATACACCGTTGACTCCAGAAGCGGCATAGTCTACGAAGGAGCCATGCAGGCTCTGCGGGAGCAGCTATCATCTGCGGCAGGAACCACCGCTACAGGCACTGCAGTTTCAAGCGGAATATTTCAGTCTGTGCCAGTGACGGCGACGAAGATTTACATGAACCTCGGTATCCCCGAGAAGGTCGAAGAATACAAGGATCTGCCTTTCGAAGGCATCGGTCTAATGCGTATGGAGTTCATTTTGGCTAGCTACATAGGCGAACATCCAATGTCTTTCGTAGAAACTGGGCGATCACAGGTGTTCGTTGATAAGCTGGCTGAAGGAATAGCTACCGTGGCAAGAGCCATACAACCACGCCCTGTTGTCGTGCGATTCAGCGACTTCAAGACAAACGAGTACCGCGAGCTCAAGGGCGGCGAAAAGTACGAGATAGTTGAAGCCAACCCGATGCTCGGTTGGAGAGGTTGCAGCCGATACATAAGCGAATGGTACGAGAAAGCTTTCCGTCTTGAATGCCAAGCGATAAGAAAATGCCGCAAGGAATGGGGGCTTAAAAACGTCTGGGTTATGTTGCCTGTCGTGCGCACAGTGTGGGAAGCAAAGAAAGTCTTGGAAATCATACGTGAGGAAGGTTTGGAAAGATCAAAAGACTTCAAAGTGTGGTTTATGGCTGAAACCCCGTCAATAGCTATACTTGCTGACGAGTTCTCGAAACTATGTGACGGTTTCTCCATCGGCTCAAACGACATGACACAAGGCATACTCATGATTGACAGAGACTCAGAACGTCTTGGCCAGATGGGTTACTTCGACGAGAGAGATCCAGCAGTTCAGAGAATACTCAGCCACCTGATCAGAGTTGCCCATGAGAACGATGTCACCGTTTCAATCTGTGGTGAAGGGCCATCCAACTTGCCTGATTTCGCCGAGTTTCTCGTGCGTGCCGGTATTGACAGCATTTCCGTAAACAATGATGCGGTCATTGCTACAAAGAGGCTCGTGGCGAGCATAGAACGTAAGCTCATGTTGGAAGAGCTTGCGGCGCAGCATGAAAGAGCGCTTCGTCGACCAACTCAGAAGTCAAAGCAAGATTTAGAATGGGCTCTTGAATAGCCCTCTTTATCCATACCTGTTTCACTTTTTTGACATTTAAAACTCGTGTAGCCGTGGTGGTGTCCACATGAGAGACTTTGATTTTGAAGAAGAGAGAGTGAAGCAAGAAATTCTCAAAGCCGGAGCAAAGTGTGTCTTACTGCAGCTTCCAGAAGGTTTGAAGCCCGAAGCTCCACGTTTGGCAAAGATCATCGAAAAGACAGGGGCCCTGCCTATAGTTGCTGCAGACCCATGTTACGGTGCATGCGATTTGGCAACTGAACAAGCTGAAAGCTTGGGAGTTGACCTGATCATCCATTATGGTCATGCAAAGTTGCTGAAGTACGAGCGAGTTCCAACAATATACATTGAAGCCAGAGCAACCGTAAACGTACTTGAAACCGTTGAGAAGACTTTGCCCCTGATTGAAAAATGGCACAGAATAGGCTTGACCACAACGGTTCAACACGTTCAAACGCTTGACGCCGTCAGAGAACTGCTTGTCCGAAAAGCAAAAGCAGTTGTAATAGGCGACGCGGGAAGATTAGGCTACCCTGGACAAGTGATTGGATGCGACTACAGTAACGCCAAGTCCATTGCAAAGGACATTGACGCATTTCTCTTTATAGGCGGCGGAATGTTTCACGCGTTGGGCGTAGCATTGTCTACAGGCAAGCCGACAATCGCTGTCGACCCCTACGAAGGTAGAGTGTTTTCGGTGAACAGTGAAGCTGAAAAGGTTCTGAGACAACGATGGAGTAGCGTTCAGGAAGCCACAAACGCAAAGACTTTCGCGGTGCTGATAGGACTGAAGCCGGGACAAAGGAAGCTGGAGCAAGCCATGCAGATTAAAAAGAAACTTGAAGAAAAAGGAAAAAGCGCATACCTGTTCGCCGTCAACGAGGTCACATCAGAAGCTCTCGCCGAGTTTCCTTCAATAGAAGCTTACGTGAATACTGCTTGTCCCCGCTTATCAGTTGAGGATTATAAAAGATTCAGGAAACCAGTCTTATCCGTGAACGAGGTTTTGGTCGCCGTCGGCGATTTGTCTTGGGAAGAGCTATGCAAAAGAGGATTGTTCGAAAACTAGACCTGGAAATGATGCTTTCACGCGTTAAACCTCACCCCTCGCCTAGGCCTGACCTCGAACAGTACACAATACCTGCCAACACAGCCGCAACGATGCTCTACATTGCCGCATACATGAACGACGATATTCTGAACAAGAGAATCTTGGATCTAGGATGCGGCACCGGAAGACTTGCATTGGCCGCAGCTTTTCTCGGCGCAAAAGATGTTGTTGGCTTAGATATTGACAGAATAGCGGTGAATGTGGCTTCTGAGAACTCGATACAACTGGATCTAGAACACAAGGTACAGTGGGTCGCAGGCAGTTTGGATGTCATTCGAGGGAGTTTCGACACAGTTATCCAAAACCCTCCATATGGCATCCAGACAAGGCAGGCTGACAGAAAGTTTCTAGAGAAAGCCTTGGAAACTGGACATGCCGTCTATTCGCTTCATAAAAGCATGCATGACGATGAAGATTTTCTCAGAAAGCTGAAAGCCTCCTCAGAAGGAGTGTTGCCGGTTGAGCCGTCGCCTTTTCTGAAAAGTTACGTAGAAGTACATGGTGGCAAGGTGAAGGCTGTTTATGCTTTGATTATGACAGTACCGCACATGTTTGACTTTCACACTAGAAAGAAACATGAATTTGTCGTGGATTTGTACGTTTTGAAAGGACGATAGACAAGGACTTAGAACAAGAAGTTGCGTGTTCGCAGAACATAATCAAAAGGTTTATTGAGAGGCGTCGGAAGAGATAGATAGGTTCATTTAGCGAATGTTCACATCCATATTGCGTCTGTATTTAGCTGAATGGATTGATGTCTGAAAAGGGTAAAGGTTGAGCATATGGGTTCAAAGTCAGAGCAAAAGACAGGGCAGTTAGTTTTGCCAGGCGAGCGTCTCGGTGTTATTGAAGAGTTCGTTCCTGACGCTGGAACATTTGTCAAAGACGGTGTCATCTACTCTAAAGTGGTTGGCCGTGCTTTGCACGATCTTGCAACTAGACGCGTTTCCGTTCATCAAGTCGGCCGACAACCGCTTATCCCCCAAGTAGGCAGTATCGTTATGGGACAAGTGGCTGGAGGCCAATCCGACAGCGTGAAAGTGCGCATCTTCCAGATCGGCGACAAGCAAATTTCAACCGTCTTCGTGGGCGTTCTACACGTATCAGACGCAAACATACGCTATGTAGATTCGATGCACGACGTCTGCAAAGCAGGGGACATAGTGAGAGCAAGAGTGATCAGTGATAAAAATCAAGTTTATCACCTATCTACAAAGGACAGGGAGCTTGGCGTGATTTACGCGTTCTGCTCAAATTGCGGAGGCACTCTGGAACCTACAAGACAGGGTATGCACTGTCCAAAATGCGGAAGAATCGAAGAACGCAAAACTACTGCCGATTACGGCAAAGACCTGATTTAGGCATTAAAAGGGAGAATGCGTGAATGAAAGTCAAGGTGTTGAAACGAGCTCCAGACGAGCTCAAGCTGGAAATTGAAGGCATAGGTCACACTCTCTGCAACTTGTTACAGAAGCGAATCCTAGAAGAAGCAGGCGTGGATCTGGCTGGCTATGATATTCCACATCCCATGTCTCCTGTAGCCATGATTTATGTGAGAACAAAAGGCAAGACAAAGCCTGAGGGCGTGCTGAAGCAGGCTGCAGACAGAGCACGCGAACTGAACAAGGAATTTGGAAAAGAGTTCGAGAAAGCCCTCAAGAAAGCCTGACTCTACTCTTCGCTTTCTTCAACAACTGTGTCAAGCCCTCAAT
>CAZHWL010000069.1:0-5910 GCA_964536035.1 uncultured Candidatus Bathyarchaeia archaeon
GGAGAGAACGTTTGGGTGGACGACGTTTTAATCAAAAAACAAGTTGGCTCTGAAGAATATACTGCTGAAGTCGAGTTCATTGGATCATCAAACTTGGAGAACTGGTCGAAGCTCCTTTGGCAGATTGACGGTGCATGGGACGTAGGGCAAGTGACGGTAACGATCCAATTCTTCAACTTCACTTTAGGTGATTTCGCACCCAACGGAAACGGATACACTAGTTACATTTCAAGCACAACTCCGAACGTTGACGAGCTAAAATCACAGAGCATAGACTTGAACCCAAATGATTTCAAGAATTCAACAGGATACTGGCGAGTCAAAATCAAGGGAGTCAAGGCGACAAGCATACAGTTTCTTATGAAAATCGACTGGATAGATTTTGAAAACACATACACATCCGCTGGTGACAGCATACTGTACAACGCTTGGCAATGGTTCACAATTAAGGCTAGTTCTGCAGATGGGACGCCGATTCCCTATGCTTACATTTCCGTTTATGCGAATGGTACAAACTTGACTTTTAGAAACGCCGTGGATAAATCCTCAGTTCAGAATCCAGGATGGGTACGACTTGACGCAAATGGAGAATATCAGCTGGAATTGAGGTCTACAAACGCTTCAGGAGAACTCTTTCTTCTATACTCTGCCATCGGCGATGTTGTTGGAACAAAAGCAATATTGCAGGAGATTCCGTGATGACGGAATCTACAGAAATCGCGAAGATCGAAATTGAGGTCAAGGCTCAGAGTGAAGCCATAAAGAAGGGCAGTGAGAAGGAGGGGCCTCCAATGACTTTCAAGGAGTTTTATCCAGTTAACCCTCCTTTTGGTTATGTTGGGATAAAAGCTGAGAAGGAGACGGGTCGGCTTTTATATCTGGTTATTGAGCCGACTATGGATGAACACGAAAAACAGACTTTGTTTAGGCTTAAGACGATTTTGAAGGAAGAAGCTAACGTTCCCTTAGCCGTCCTCAAAGATCAACCAGCTATAGAGGGTTATTTACGGAAGCGCATTGATCGAACCATAAAAAGCTTCAAACTTGACGTTTCCAAAGAGTCTTTGGAGAAATTTAACTACTATGTTAAGAGAGACTTTCTCGGTTACGGCATTATTGACGTTTTGATTCGAGACCAAAATAGTGAGGACATCAGCTGTAACGGCACAGGCATTCCGATTTATGTTTGGCACAGATTCTACGAATCTCTTCCAACAAATGTGGCGTTTGGCTCTCGCGAGGAATTGGATTCTTTTGTCACGCGGTTGGCTTACAAGGCTGGGCATCAGATTTCTGTCTCCAGTCCTATTCTTGAGGGGGCTCTTCCTGAAGGGTTCAGGGTTCACTTGACGTTGGAGGAAGTTTCTAAACGTGGAGATACGTTCACTATTAGGAAGATCAGAGCTAATCCTTTCACGATTGTTGATCTGATTAATTTGGGCACAATTTCGCCTCATGTGGCGGCCTACTTTTGGATTCTGGTAGAGAATCTTCGGTCTATCATTGTGGCTGGAGCCACGGCGTCAGGCAAGACTGCTTTGCTGAACTCCATTTGCTCCTTCATTAGACCTGAGATGAAGGTCGTATCCATAGAGGAGGTTCGTGAGCTTCGTTTGCATGAGAATTGGATTCCGATGGTTACGCGTCCGTCTTTTCAGCCTGGCGTTCAGGAAGTTACATTGTTTGATTTGTTGAAATCCTCTTTGAGGCAGAGGCCTGATTGCATTATTGTGGGTGAAGTGAGGGGCGAGGAGGCTTACACGCTTTTTCAGAGTATTTCAGTTGGTCATGGTGGTTTGTGTACTATTCATGCTGAGAACGTGGAGACTGTGGAGAAGAGGCTGTTGACTAAGCCTATGAATATTCCGCCTATGTTGATTCCTATGATGAACGCTATTGTCTTGATTGGCAGAACCAAGCTTCGGGAGACCGTGATTCGTCGAGTCTTAGATGTCTCCGAGATCGTCGGGGTGGATGAGAAGAGTGGCAGAGCATTGTTCAGGAAAATCTGCGAGTGGGACCCAAGGAGCGACACTTTTACTCTCAACATCAAATCTCTGGCTGAAAGTTATGTTTTCAAACGGATTACAGAGTTGAAGCATATCTCGATTGGCAATCTCATGGAAGAAATGGATAGGCGGGAAGTGATTTTGAGGTGGATGGCGAAGAAGAGCATTAAGAGCTACGATGAGGCTGCCGGAATTGTCAGAAGCTACTACTTAAACCCAGGCGAAGTGTACAACCGGGCTCGATTGGAGGTTTAGCGATGAAGTTTACTGAGTATTTTGCCCACATCAGTTATAGAATGTTTGGCAGGATATTGCCTTTTTCTGACGCGCTTAGATATGCCTATCTGAAGAGTGGACTTTTGCAGACGTATGAGATGTATGTGGCTCTTGCATTGTTCATTTCGCTGGTCAGTTTTGCTTCAACGTTTGTAGTTGCCTTTTTGGTGCATTATATTCTTTTCCACATGTTTTTGTTGCAGAGTGTTGCTTCATCTATGGCTCTTTCATTTGTCGCCTTTATGGTGGTTTTAACAATGTTTTTCGTGTATCCACTCTATTGCAAGAGTCAGAGGAGACAAGAAATTGATGCTAATCTTATTTACACAGCTGGATATATGGGCGTCCTATCCGCTGGTGGCGGTTCAATTGAGCGAATTTTTGATCGCGTGATCCAAGTGGAGCAAAGGCGCTCTATTCGGGATTTGGCCAAGCGTTTTATAGGCAATGTAAGGATGTTCGGATTAGACGTTGTTGCGTCTCTGAACGACGTAGTGGCTCATAGTTCTTCAGATGTTCTTGGAAAGCTTCTTGTAAGCATAGCAAACACGATTCAGACAAGCGGCGACTTGAAGAGTCTTCTGGGGTTTGAGACTGAAAGACTTCTGGCTGTGAAACGAGAGCAGCTGAAGAAGACTCTGGCTACATTGGTTGCTCTCTCTGAGGTTTACGTGACAGCGATGATTATGGCTCCTATAACCTTCATTGTCATGTTGACGATTCTGTCGATCTTAGGGAGCGCTACGTTTGGATTGTCCCCAGCTGCACAGATGAACCTCTTGGTTTTCTTCGGTATTCCCGCGATCTGCCTAATCTTCATTGTGTTACTGAATGGCGTATTGCCAGAGGAGGAATAAGGCACGTACTTTGAGGATAAAACAAGGTTCAGTGTTTGGGGAATTTCAGGCGCTGTTGGAGTTACAATTATGCTGCTTCCTCTCCTGCTTGGATTGTATGTGCCTCAGACGCCGTATTTGATTCCGCTAAGCCAAAAGGTGAATAATACTATCGTGTTAGGACTGCTTATCGTAATGATTTTTCCTGCTGTTGTCGAGTTCAACAACTATCGATGGGGTAGACATGTGGAGCGGAATATTCCTAGACTGTTGCGTGATGTGTCTGAGGCTGTTCGTGCAGGTGTTACACTTCCGAAGACGTTGGAAGATGCTGCTCAGAGAAATTATGGGCCTATTTCGAAGGAGCTTGAGCATGCTATTTCAATGTTTGTGCTTGGAGCCAGTTGGGAGGAAGCGATGATGTCTCTTGCTCGTCGTCTCAAGCGCCCAAGTGCCTTGCGTTTGGCTACGATTTTCATTGAGGCTAATCAGACTGGTGGAAAAATGGTCGAGGTTCTAGAAGCAAGTGTTAACCTTTTCTCAAGTTTGGACGAATTTAGGGAAGAGCAATACAACAACATGAAACCGTATTTGCTTACGATTTACATGGCAACGGTTATCTTTCTTATTATCGCTTATGTTGTGCTACACCAGTTCTTGGGTCCATTGTATGCTGCGACAACAGCGGTGGTAGGTGCTCAAGAGAGTGGATTGTTACCGAATATTTTGGACATAAATTACTATGCATCAATACTGTTCTGGGCTTCGGTTATGGAGGCGGTCTTTGGCGGTCTTATTGCTGGAAAGATAGGGGACAGAAGTTTGTCTGCAGGCATGCGACATTCAGCTGTTCTAGTTGCTACTGCCGTAATATTCTTCAATTTCGCAGGTGCTTAAGGAGGAAGTGAAGAGTGGAGCAGACGAAAGCAGAGGAAGCGCAGGTAGTCCATGTGGACGTTGCGGAAACGGACCAAGAACGTCAGCTCTTGCGAAAATTGATAAAGAAAGGGATTCTGGAGCTTAAACCTGTTTTTGACATGGCGGGAATTCGTTATCTTGATGCTGAAGAAGTCTGGCAGATTAGTTCGGTTCAGGTGAAAGAAGTGCTTGCTGATTTAGTGAAAAAAGGGGCTCTCATTGCCCGGCTTGCGGAGCGAGCTTTAACCTGTCCGAATTGTGGTTCGCCTGAGCTTCATGGTAAATATACTTGTCCAAAGTGTAGTTCTGATGCGGTTGAGTTAACAGAGCTTCTTGAACACACGAAGTGCGGATACATTGGGGCTAAAGAGAATTTTGTGAAGGAGTCTGGTTTAGCGTGCCCCAGTTGTCACAGTGAGCTTCTGAATGAGGCTGAGCACTATCGCACCATTGGAAATTTCTATCAGTGCGAGAAGTGTGGTAATCGCTTTGACAAACCTGAGGCCTTTTATATTTGCCAAAATTGTGGCAAAGTTTCTAGTTATCAAGAGGCAAAATATGGAAAGGTGTTTTTGTACAGAGTTTCTGAGGAGCGGATAAGAGAGTTTGGCCGTGAGTTGCCTGTCTTGGAGAGTGCGCGTCAGCTTCTGGTTAACAGCGGTTTTAAGGTTAAACTCCGTGCTAAGGTGACAGGAGCTTCAGGGGTTCAATCGTCGTTTGACATTGTTGCTGAACGTGGAGAAACCCGTTTAGTTGCTGACATTTCTGTTTCAGGGAATAAGAACGACATCGTAGCACTGTTGGCAAAGAAGGTTGATGTCAACCCTACTAAAGCTCTAATCATTGATCTATCCGGTTTAGATGAGCTGCTTCTGCTGGGAAAGATTTATGACATTTTGGTTATCAAAGCTGCAAAAGACCAGAGTCTTCCCGTAGAGTTTGGGGTTTTTCTCGCAAAATTAGGAGTCCCTACTCATGATTGAGGAAAGAACGGTATTAGCGAAAACCGTGCAGAAGGTGATTGAAGAAGCAACCACAGAAGCTATGGGTTCAACATTCCATACAATAATATTTTTCCATCTGCAGCAGAAATTCGGCAAAGATCCATGTGAAGTGTTTATGGACGAGCCGAGAACGTTCTATGATGGACTAGAAGAAGTGCTTGGGACAGGTGCAAATGCAGTCATAGGTCTAATCGCAGCATTTCTCACAGAACAATATGGAGCAAATTGCACATCAGATGAGTTGATAACTCTTCTCATCAAAGGCGACACGCCATCAAAACGCCGATTATCCGAAATCTTCTCAAAAGCGTGTACTCATACTGAAAAAATCGCAAAGTGAGGATTTGTGAAGCGACAGATACGCCCATGAGGCGACTGTTGTTTTATGAGACATGCGAAGCATTCACGAAATCCCCAATAGACAAGAGACACCCATGCGCAAACAAAAGCAACTAAATCTGCAGTTTCTCCTCAATATTTTGCATGATGATATAGGGGGCCCTGGATCAGCGCTAACAACCACGTGCATATCGTCTATTTTGAAGAAAATCAGAGTAACCTCATTATACCTAACGCCTGCACAAATAAGCTTCCCACATTTGTCAGCAAAATTCGCCAAGGTTCCAAGAACAATGGGAGCAGCAAGATTCACTAGTGAATCGTCACTACACTTCTTTCTCTCCGTCGTTTCCAAACCTTGTCTTGCTTTAGACAAAACAGTCTTAAGATCGCTGGCTAGAATGCCTACAAATCTCACATGTTTGTCAGCAGCGAAAATCTGTTCAATGATTTTCATATCCATTCAACGGATCTCCTCTCTAGTATGCCACAAATAACTATGCGTCACAACTGATATAACTCAACCTC
>CAZHWL010000070.1:0-5823 GCA_964536035.1 uncultured Candidatus Bathyarchaeia archaeon
CTGGCAAGAGCCTATTATTGGAAGAGCTAAACGCATCTTTC
This sequence comes from uncultured Candidatus Bathyarchaeia archaeon, assembly GCA_964536035.1. Classification (GTDB taxonomy): domain Archaea; phylum Thermoproteota; class Bathyarchaeia; order Bathyarchaeales; family Bathycorpusculaceae; genus JBGPAV01. Next base: position 42 of record CAZHWL010000070.1, read on the forward strand.
CCGCTTCTATTGCTCTGTTAACGTCCGCCACTGTCTCAGCTGTCACAATCTTGTGCGCTGCTATCATCGGCAACCCAGACCGCTCCACACTAACCACGTAGTCTCCGACCTCGGCTTTGTTCAGCGAAAGACCAAACTTCATTCGACCACTCAAAAACTGGTTGAACAGATAGGATTGATGCGCATTAATGAACAGTTTCTGCAGTTTACCAGGCAACCGCCTGAAAGCGCCAACATAATCAGTTGGCTTCTCTGCCAAATGTCTAAGCATCAGACGTTCGTACCGCAGATGCTTCGGAAAACTCTGCAAAGCTTGCTTGAAATCCCCTGACTCCTTCAGTTCTGTGCGTGCTTCCCTAGAATTTGAATGCTCATTTGGACTGGGTTCAGCCAAGAACAACATCGCAGCCTTTTCGAGGTCGCCTTTGACTATTGCCTCTCCAACAAGATGTGTTATGGGTCTAGTTGTGCCAAAGCGTTGATGCCCGAAAAAGTTGGGAACTCCTCCAACTGATCGGATCTCTCGAATCGTCTGATCTATCCGCTTTTTGATGACCGATTTTGAATGGTTTATGGAGTTGATGATTATCTGAAAGCTGTTTCCAAGCAAGTAGTATGATGAGAACTGGCTGTGAAAATAGCCTACTGGACGAAGCTCCAAGTCTCTTGTCTTGAATCCTTGAACGTCTTCAACAAGAGCATTCTCAATTGTGACATATTGAGCAGTGACTGCCCTAGCGTCTTTTATGCCGCCAATTTGGATGCGGCCCATGCTGATTCCAAGATCATCAGCAACTGCTTTGACAGCTGAAAACGTGTCCCAGTTCCGTTTAACCAGCACGCACAGCAAAAAATGCCTTTGAATTTCTGAAGAACCTAACGTCTTACCAGTGTTCGTGGAGGGTTCTATTTGGGCCTTTGAACCGTCAACCAGCACCTCTTCAACAGCAAAGTCCTCAACATTCTGCCGAATAACGCCGCCAATACCTGCGGAACGAGTAGCGTAAACTTCAATGCCCATTGACTTCTCAATTTCAGAAACAGACAAGCCGTCCACGCCTTTCGTCAAAGCAGAGGAAGCCGACCGGTAAGCTTGTCCACCTTCTCAGCTGGAGCGGGCCCAATTCCCAAACAAGTCGTAGTGTTCGGAGGAATCTCTGTCAAACCTCTATCAACAATCAGGGCGCAGGGCAGTCCAAGCTCTTTCGACTGTTCCTCAAGTGTCAGCAGCTCTTTTTCACTCTTCACTTTGACAGCTATTTTTCGCTGTCCTTCCCAAATCCACTCATCCCACCATTCCCTGTGATGTTTTCGCGCCTCCTCCGCCGCGGAAACAGCGGCATGGCCAGCTTGAACTGAGACCTTACCTTTGCTCAACTTCAAGTCAGAACGAAAAACAATAACCTGTTTGTAACGAAATTCAGACATGCAAGCTTCCCAACATTTCCTACAGTTTGTGATCTCATGATTTTAAGGATTCGCAGATAGATAAATATAGAAGAAGTAACCCAGCGCCGCCCAAATTCGGGGGCTCCACATAATCTGCAGAAGAGAACGCCCCTGAAAATCAATGTCACCCACATCCTTCAAGGTTTTATCCAATCTGACGGTTCTGCACAGCCTGATTAGCCTGTCAAACGCCTCATCAGACATCGCATCCAAAGTCTTCCGCATTTTCAACATGAACCACATGTCCAAGCCGAAGGTGTCTTCCCAACGCTTCTGATACTGGCTCAGAAAAGCTGAAGAAACATCATTCCTCTGCAACGCCTCACACGCAACTTCTGCGGCAATACGTGCGCTATTCATTCCAAAGATGACCCCGCCGCCAGTAGTGGGCTTAACGTGCGACGCTGCATCTCCAGCGACCAAAAAGGCATCAGTATACGTTCTTGGGATATTTCCGCCAAGGGTTACAGGATGGAAAAAAGTCTGCAACACTCTCGCATGTCGTAGTTTCTCTGAAGCCGCTGGATGCGCATGCATTAGCTTGTGCAACAGATTTCGCGGATTTCCAGAACGAGCGGCCAAACCGATTTTTGCTCTTCCTTCACTTTTCGGAATCAGCCAAGCATAAAATCCAAGAGCAACGTCTGTGCCAAGAAAAACATCAACCATATCAGTCTCGATGTTTTTAACGTTTTCAACTTCTGCCTCTACTGCGTTCACAACCATTGAACGATCAAGTGTCTTTAGCCCTGCTTGTCGCAGAAGCCTTGAAGATATGCCTTCAGCATCGACCACGATCTTACATGGGAAGCATTCTTGTCCACCTTGTTTCTCGACTTTCACTCCTGCCACGTGCTTATTCTCTATTGCAAGCGAAGCCACGCGCGAGCCCAAATGATAATGAGCGCCAGCTTTCTTCGCCAAATCTGCTATGTGCCTGTCAAAAAGAGCCCGGTTGACTGTGCAAGTTACCGGAGAGGAAAGACGAATGGAAAAATCTTTTCCTGTTGGTGAATGAAATGTTGCTCCATAGAAGGTACTCTCGACTATTGCTTCAGGCAGCGGATAAAGCCCAAGATCTTTCAGCCCCTTGATGCTCAAGTGGCCGGCGCAGTGGCATGGAACGCCAATCTCGTTGTGTTCCTCAAAAACTTGAACGTTCACTCCGTTTTTGGCAAGGTTGTATGCTACAAAAGAGCCGCATGGCCCGCCACCGACAACTACAACGTCAAATACGTTTTCCATAAGCTGCACGCTTGAGGCTAGATCACCTAGGGCCTCTACTTATGTCACGAGTTCAATTCTTCTCTTTCCGCGGGCGGTAGATGTGGCACGGATTTTGCCGCTTACTTCAAGTCGCATCAGCACCGTGTTAAAGTCTTTGAATCCTAGGTCATCAAATTCTTCTTTCAGAGCTTCAAACAGGTCAGTGTCGACCACAGCGCCCTTCTTGGCCAGTATCTCCAATAATACAGAGTGTGCGGGGCGAGTTTTCCAAATCTTTATTGGCAAAAGCATTCTCTCCTATGCAACAGGCGTTGTTGGCTTTGAAGCCTGTCGAACTTGCTGCATGAAGCTCTTGTACCATTTCTCCATGTCAGGAGTAACCGACGGACCAGCCTTTTTCAGTGCTTCCTCGAAATTCTTCATCGTAACTTCTTTAGCATTCAAGTCGCTTCGCAAAGCAAGCATAGCGGCTTCCCTACAGACAGCTTCAATGTCCGCGCCTGAATAACTCTTAGTCATGGTTGCAAGCTGAACGATATTAACATCCTTAGCAAGAGGCACGCCATTAGTGTGAATCTTGAGTATCTGTAACCTGCTTTTCTCGTCAGGCTCAGGCACGTACACGAGTCTGTCGAATCGTCCAGGACGAAGCACAGCCGGGTCAACCATGTCAGGTCTGTTTGTGGCAGCAATAATCACAATATCTTCGAGCGCGACCACACCGTCCATTTCCGTCAACAGCTGGCTGATCACACGTTCCGATACACCGCTATCTGAAAAACCAGCGCCTCTACGGGGCGCAAGTGAATCAATCTCGTCAAAGAAGACTACTGCTGGCGCCGCCATTCTTGCTTTTCTGAAAACTTCCCGTATGGCCTTCTCTGATTCACCAACCCATTTTGAGAACACTTCAGGGCCTTTGATCGTAATGAAGTTGGCTTCGGTCTCTGTTGCTACGCCTCGGGCAAGCAGCGTCTTGCCGCAGCCAGGTGGACCGTAGATTAGGATGCCCTTTGGAGGTTTGATACCGAGTCTCGAGAAGACTTCAGGTGTCTTCAGCGGCCACTCCACTGCCTCTTTGAGTTCCTGTTTTACTTCGTCCAGTCCGCCGATGTCAGTCCAGTGGACCGAAGGCACTTCAATGTACACTTCACGCATAGCCGTCGGAGTGACTTCCTTGTAGGCGCTAACGAAGTCATCCATCGTTACCTCCATTTTCTCCAAAACGGCTGGCGGAATACGTTCATCTTCAAGATTGATCTGTGGCAAATAGCGTCGCAGTGCCTTCATCGCTGTTTCCCTGCTCAGAGCAGACATGTCGGCACCCGTGTATCCATGAGTCATATCGCCAAGCTTCTTCAGGTCAACGTCTTCAGCAAGCGGCATTCCACGGGTGTGGATTTGAAGAATCTCGTTTCTGCCCTGCTTGTCTGGAACGCCTATCTCGATTTCCCTGTCGAATCTTCCTGGCCTGCGAAGTGCCGGGTCAAGAGCGCCGGGTCTGTTTGTGGCACCTATCACTATGACGTTTCCTCGGCTGGACAAGCCGTCCATGAGGGCTAGAAGCTGAGCGACCACACGTCTTTCAACTTCACCTGTGACCTCTTCACGTTTGGGTGCAATAGCGTCCAGCTCGTCAATAAATATTATGCTTGGAGCATTCTGTTGAGCTTGCTGGAAGATCTCTCTAAGCCGAGCCTCAGATTCACCGTAGAATTTGCTCATGATTTCAGGCCCGTTTATCGAGAAAAAGTTGGCTTCAGACTCGTTCGCCACCGCCCTAGCCAACAGGGTTTTGCCGCATCCAGGCGGACCATGAAGCAACACTCCTTTTGGCGGATCGATTCCAAGTCTTTGGAACAATTCAGGATGTCTCAGTGGAAGCTCGACCATTTCTCTTACTCTTTGAATTTCTTCGTGCAAACCGCCGACATCTTCATACGTTGTTCTCGGCAGCCCCTTTCCTTCTGGTGCCGGCTCGTTCAGGATTGTGAGCTTTGTCTCTGAGGTTACTTTCACTATTCCGTGGGAACGGGTTTTCGTCACCATAAAGGGAATAGCATGACCTAGCATCATGACAAGTGTAGTGTCGCCTTCCACGAGCGTTCTTTCCATCAGCCTGTTCTTGACAAAATTAGTGAAATCTTCATCAACATTTAGCCGCATGTCGACAGGAGCAAGAGTGAGGCTTAAGGCAGTCTTAACCTTGGCTGGCTTGACAAGGACATATTCGTTTATTGCGACGCCTGCATTTTTTCGTGAGAAACCGTCTATGCGGAGAATTTCACGGTTCTGATCTTCGCTGTAGGCTGGCCAAGCTATCGCAGAAGTTGTCCTTTTGCCCACGATTTCTATCACGTCACCCGCCGATATGCCAAGTTTCTGCATTGTTCTCTGATCTATGCGGGCTATGCCTCTTCCAACGTCTCTTTGTCTTGCGTCTCCGACACGTAGTTGAACTTCACTCAAACAGAACACTTCCCTTGATTACTTGAATAATGCGTTTCGAAATAAACCTTTGAGTCTCATATAAACGTTTAAGCCGACCCTTGAAAGGTTACTTGCTTGACCTTCGCACCATCAGAGTCTGTAGCTGGCTTACTTCGCTTATTCCTTCCAGCTTTTTCTCCAAGGCGTCAAGCACGCCGCTCTTGTCTTCCGGAAACCTGACCTGCATGAGCAGAGCGTTCAAGCCGAAGGCAATGGGTTCTTCACCGTATCCATCAATCGTGGCGTATTGCGGGAGGTTTGCTTCAATCTTCTTCTTCAAATCATCAAAATTAACTTCAACACCTGTTGGAAAAACCTTGTAAGTAATTATCACACTGCCCACAGTCAATCATCTCACAATTTTTTTATGGCCCGACGAAACCGCATTTTGGACACTTGTATGGCCGCCCGAACTTGCGGCATTTTCCGCAACGCCTTATCTGGATTTCGCCACAGTTTGGACAGAGAAACTTTGTAGCTTCTACTGCTGGCGGAATAGGCTTGCCACAGCTTGTGCACGCTGACATGGTTATAGTTGCGGTCTTTTCGGACATAATGACCATCCCGATGATGGTTTCTGTAAATGACAAGCTTCCTTATATCTTATGTGTTTGGC
>CAZHWL010000071.1:0-1104 GCA_964536035.1 uncultured Candidatus Bathyarchaeia archaeon
AGTCCGGTGATATTGTGTTCATGATTAAACCATTTATTTAATTGGGGTGTGAAAATGGTGAGTGAAGGAAGAGGACGCTTGTTCAGAAGAAAAGACGGCAAATTCCTAGTTTATCTTCCCAAGGACTTTGCGGAAGACAGCATGTTTCCCTTCAAAGGATCAGACTCCATTTATGTCAAAGTAAGCTTCAAGACGAAAGACAACAAGCTCCTCATAGAACGATGGAGAGAACCCGAGCCAGAACCGGAACCAAAACCTAAAGAAAAATCGAAGGGCCGAGCATAATCTGGAGTCTTTACCTAAGCCGTCGAATGATTAATGTCGTAGCTGTCACAATTTCAAGCATAACAGAGGAAAATCGTCTTTCTCATTTTTTATTTTAAAGCCATTGGCCAAATAAAGTCTAACAGGGCCTGAAGGATTGTCTCCTGAGCTTTTTCTTGCAAAAGTCTCGACTGTAAGACAATCTCTTTCGCGAAGTTCAGCCAACAAGTTCTTGAGCATTGCGGTGCCGAAGCCTTTTCCTCGCTCTTCCTTTTTCACAATGTATAAGCATGCGATGAAGACCGCTTTATCACTTGGGGTGCCTGAAGCGTATTCTCTTGTGCGTGGAAAGAGTTTTGCTGGTGCATATTGGATAAAGCCTATGACAGCATCATTGGCGTAGGCTAGTTTGATGCAGTTTCCAAATGCTTTGACTACCATATTCAACCATTCTTTCTTCTTGTGTTCCGTCTCAGGCTTCAGCATTGTCTCACAGTATTCGCCTTCTGTTTGCCAGTAAAGACAATATCTGCACGGGTTAGGAATCTCTCCGAAATTTTTGCCTGTCACATTCTCGATTCTCAGCTTGCTTGTCATTCTATGCTTTGAGGCCTCCGAAGCTGACTGCGAGAAAGAGGAAATACATGAAGAGCAGAACCGCGCCTTCTCTCCAGCTGAGTTTCTCGCTTGACAGAAAATACCATAATATAAGGTTCGTTATGAGTGAGAATATGGCTAGATCTGAAAATGCGGTCATTTGAATTGGCAATGGTGAAGCTATCAGCGTTATTCCGAGGATGCATGTTATGTTTATGAAAGCGCTACCGACGATGTTGCCCA
>CAZHWL010000071.1:1204-5804 GCA_964536035.1 uncultured Candidatus Bathyarchaeia archaeon
CACAGCTAGCTTTCACGTCCTCGCACTATTCTACTGCAAATCAGCGCTAAAAAGCATTTTTAGATTTGCTTCGCCAAAACAGCAGTGCAGCACAAAGTAAAAGAATGCTTTCTCACTTGTGTTCGCTTATGGGATCTGAATTTGAAATAGTTTTGCTTGGGACAGGCGGCGGCAGATTTGCAACAATAACACAGAAAAGACGCACAGCTGGAATCCGTGTGATCGGCGAAGACTTGAATCTTCATTTAGACCCTGGACCAGGAGCGTTAGTGTACTCTATAAGCGAAGGCTTGAATCCGCAACAACTCAACGCCATTTTTGTCTCACATTGCCACCCTGATCATTACACTGATGCAGAAGTGCTGGTGGAAGCAATGACAAGAGGCATGACTAGAAAGAAAGGGCTCCTCGTGGCTGCCAAAAGCGTTCTAGAAGGCAGCGACACTTGCGAACCGTCAATCTCCAAGTATCATCAAAATATGGTTGAGAAGACAGTGAAAGCTGTTGCTGGCCTGAATTTTTCTATTGCAGATCTGCATATCTCTGTTACAGAAGCCAAGCATACTGACGCGGACGCAGTTGGTTTCAGATTTAAAACTGGTCTTGGTGACTTTGCATATACTAGCGACACTGAATATTTTAGCGAAATAAGCAAACACTATGAAGGCGTCCGGCTTCTCATGTTGTGTGTGATGCGTCCTGAAGGAAAACCTTGGAAGGGGCATATGACGACAGAAGATGCCATGCGAATCATCGAGGAAACTCGCCCAGAGCAAGCTGTTCTCACACATTTCGGAACGCAGATGCTCTTCAAAGGGCCTTCGCAAGAAGCAAAACTAATCCAAGAACACACTGGGATTCCAACGACTGCAGGGACGGATGGAATGCACATAGCATTCGGCAAGACTATAGAAGTTCGGACTGCAAAGAAGAGCAATCAACAAAACTTGAAAAAATTTCTCTGAAGAATTATTAACTCTGTCCTTGCATATTACACATAAAAAAGGAAGCAAAACTATGCGTATTGTTATGAGAATTGGCGGCTCGGTTGTGGCTTCACCAGTTAATCTTGAACTCATGAGAAAGTATGTGGATCTCTTGAAGACTCTGAGGAAAAAAAGCCATGCGGTCGCTGTTATTGTTGGCGGTGGTACGCTTGCAAGAGAATTTATCCGTATAGCCAAAGATCTTGGACTGAATCAGGCTGCTCAGGATGAGGTTGCTATTTCTGTTTCAAGGCTTTACGCCCAGCTTTTCTTGAAAATGCTTGGCAAGATGGGTTGTGTGGCTGTCCCTGTAACGATTGAAGCCGCTGAAGATTGTTTGCGTAACGGCAAAATTGCGGTTATGGGTGGCTTGAAGCCAGGGATGACAACCGATACCGTTGCTGCGTTAATAGCTAGCAGCATCAAAGCGGAATTGTACGTTAAAGCTACCGATCAAGAAGGTGTCTATGACAAGGACCCGAGAAAGTATCGTAATGCTGTAAAACTTGATCATTTGAGCTTTAAAGATCTGGAAAGCGTCTTGACTGAAGACAAACACAAGGCTGGAATACACCAGATCCTTGATCCTGAATCTGTCAAGTTGCTCAAGAAAAATAAAACAAAAGTCATCGTTGTGAATGGATCAGATTCTGAAAATGTTTCCTTGGCTGTTGAAGGTAAGAGTGTCGGCACAATTATTGAATAGCCGTTTGTTCTGTTTTGACCGAAGACTTAAATATCACTGTTGATATCGATGACGATATCAATGGTGATATCAGTGCACAGAAGACATTGGATGCGGCACACAGCCATAGTTCCGAAAGGCTTCATACGGTACCAGGTTCTTGAATCTCTGAGCGAGAAGCCTATGTCTGGCTCTGAGATAATGGATGCTATTGAAAACAGAACGAATGGGCGCTGGAGGCCGAGCCCTGGTTCTATCTATCCTCTTTTGGCTTGGTTGCAAGATAATGGTCACGTGAAAGAGGTGCCATCAGATCAGAGTGGGTTGAAACGTTATGTGCTTACAGACAAAGGTAAGGTTCTGCTTGAGGAGCAGAAGAGGATTAAGAAAGAGTTTGGGAGGGAGGCAAAATTTTTTGCTCCACCGTTCTTAGGAGCGCTATGGTTCCACATCCCGCCAGAAAAAACTGCTGAGGTTCGAGAGTCTGTTAGGCGAGTTATCGGAGCATTTTTTGATCTTGGAAGCTGTCTTGAGAAGGAGTTTTCGGAGCAAGCTATCGAAGAAGCGACAAAAGCTTTAGATGAGACATCTGGGAAGCTTGAAGGAATATGCAAGAGGTTGAAGGCGAAGAAACATGAATGAAGAAGTAATCAAACACAGAAAAAAATGCGGAAATGATATTGATGACGACAATTGTTGAAGCGGTCGATCTAAAGAAAACTTACATGCTTGGCAAAATTCCAGTTAACGCTTTGTGCGGTGTAAACTTGAAGGTTGAAAGTGGCGATTTTCTCGCCATTCTTGGTCCATCGGGGAGCGGCAAATCAACTTTGTTGAATCTGATTGGAGTCTTGGACAAGCCGACTGAAGGGAAGATGCTGATTGAAGGGGTAGACATTTCCGCACTCAATGACGACCAGCTGACAGATCTTAGACGCCGAATAGGCTTCGTGTTTCAGTTCTTCAACCTTATCCCACGGTTTACAGCGAAGGAAAATGTTGAACTATCAATGTCCATAGCCGACATGAACAGAGATGAACGGAGAAAGCGTGCAGAAGACCTTCTTGAGACAGTAGGTTTGAAGGAACGAATGAATCATAAACCCCTCGAACTAAGCGGGGGTGAGCAACAACGCGTAGCAATCTCTAGAGCCTTGGCAAACAACCCCCGGTTTCTGTTAATGGACGAACCCACAGGAAACATAGATTCAAAGACTGCCAACGGAATAATGGAGTTGATCAAAAGGCTCAACGAAGAGAAAGGTGTGACGATAATAATGGTCACCCATGACCAGCGTTTGGCGCAAGAAACAAAGAGAACGGTTCAGATGTCTGACGGCGTAATAATTAAGGAGGTCGCGAACTGACATGAAGACTAGAGACGTTTTCTATTATTCCTTCAGTGCAATACGATTGAGGAAGCTTCGTGCAGGTTTAACAACTCTAGGCGTGGTCATCGGCATCGCAGCCATCGTTGCGTTGCTCTCCATCAGCCAAGGTTTGCAGTATGCTATAACCGCGCAGCTGGAGAAAGGGTTTGCAACAGATACGTTGCTTGTCTCTGCAGGCAGAGGTTTCGGCGGTATGGGCGGAGGCTTCTTTGGAGGTGCCGGTTCCGGTTTCAAATTGCTCGTTAGTGACGCGCAAAACATAAGTGGAATGGAAAATGTTGACACAGCAATAGCGATAATTCAAAAAAGCGGCTCCGTCAAGTTCGGCCAAAAGAGTGAAAATTGCACAATAGTGGGCGTTGATTTTGCCAAATATCAAGACGTTTACAGTAGCACATTTGTAGCTGAAAACGGAAGCATACCTCTAAACCCTGAAGATAGCAATGTTGTAGTTGGGAGACGAGTGGTTGATCCATGGAAAAATGAGACACAACTTCCCAATATGAATGACCCTATTGAAGTCATTTGGACTAATACGACTAGACCTCCATTCACAAATGTGGTCTTCACTGGAAATATTACTGCTTTGCTAAAAGAGATTGGGACTTTTGGCATAGGCGGGCCCTCAGATTCTAGCGTCTATATTCCAATTCTGCAGGCTCAAACGTTGTTTGGAACTGACGAATGTGATATGATAATTGTGAAGCTGAAGAGCAGTGATAAAGCAATTATTGACAGTGTCTCCACGACAATAAAGAATGCTTTCAGCGGAGAAGTCTCAGTAACGTCCTCGACGGCCGTGCTTAACATACTTACAAGCGTTTTCTCAACCATAGAACTCTTCTTGGCTGGAATTGCCGCCATCTCTCTTTTGGTGGCAGGTATAGGCATAATGAATATTATGATAGTTTCTCTGATGGAACGCACAAGAGAGATAGGCATATTGAAAGCGTTGGGCATGAAAGGTCGAACTGTGCTTTTGGTTTTCCTGTGTGAGTCAGTGATAATTGGCTTGATGGGTGCGATGATTGGCATAGCTTCAGGCTGGGGCCTGGCAAATTTGGTGGCAATAATCCTCGGAGGAGGAGGCACTGTCCGCGATAACGCGGGTTTTGGCGGAATGACAATAACTCCTGTGTTGACGCCGACAGTGTTTCTGGGAGCTCTAGTCTTCGGTCTAGGAGTCAGTGTGGTCTTTGCACTCTACCCAGCTTGGCGAGCTTCAAAACTTAAACCCGTAGAGGCACTGAGATACGAGTAATCGCTGTCTATGTGTATATGTTTGAAGAGGTTGTTTGAAAAATCGAAAACATCACGAAATTTGACAGAGGTTTGAGGTAGATGACATCAATTATTGAGACAGAAAACTTGACAAAAATCTTCCGTGGAAAAGTCAGAGCTGTTGACGGCGTCACTTTTGAAGTTAAAAAGGGCGAAATATTTGGTTTACTTGGACCGAATGGTGCTGGGAAATCTACGCTAATCAGGCTGCTCTGCACTCTAACTCGGCCGACCAGTGGCACTGCAAAAGTTGTGGG
>CAZHWL010000072.1:0-5712 GCA_964536035.1 uncultured Candidatus Bathyarchaeia archaeon
TAATCAATCACTCTGAGCGGAGACTCAAGCTCTCAGAAATCGATGAAATCATAAGAATCACAAAAGAGCATGACCTAGTCTCAATCGTCTGTGCCAACAATCCCACTACAAGTGCGGCAGTGGCAGCCCTCAAACCCGACATAATTGCCATAGAGCCCCCGGAGCTCATAGGCACAGGTATCCCTGTTTCCAAAGCCAAGCCAGAAGTAGTCACAGACACAGTCAAACTTGTCAGGCAAATCAATCCTACCGTAACGATTCTTTGCGGGGCAGGAATAAGCCATGGCGAAGATGTTGCCGCCGCTTTGAAACTTGGAACTGAGGGCGTGCTAGTCGCAAGCGGCATCGTGAAAGCAAAAAACCCGTATATGGTTATGCGCGAGTTTGCTGACTCAGTAAAGCGCTAGTTGAGACTGATAAATCTTGAAAGTCGAACCAGAATGCGCCGCCTGCATTCTCAGTAGAGCAGCAGCCGAAGCAGCAGAAGCCACCACGAACCTTGCGTTTCGCTTCAGATCCATGAACGAAGTTCTCCGGTTGCTGTACAAGGAGTTCACGCATACGGCTGTTCCTGCTGATTTGGGAACAAAACGCGACCGCATAATCAAACGCGTAACAGGCAACAATGATCCCTATAAACGCAGCAAGAGAATCAGCAACGAGAAAGCGCTCAAACTTTTACCTTATGCGCGAAAACTTGTTGAAGAAGGATACGCTCAGCATGATCGGTTCAAACGCGCCTGCCTGTGCGCAATCGTCGGCAACACCATGGAATTCGACATACCTGGCCACAGGTTCACTTTTAGCAACTTGAGAAGAAACTTTAGAGAAGCAGCAAAAGACTTGGTGATCGATGACACAAACAGGATTTATGAACTTGCAAAAAAAGCCAACACCGTTCTGTACTTGACTGATAACGCCGGAGAAATAGTGCTTGATACTCTGCTTGTGGAGCAGTTGAAAGACATGGGAGTGAAAGTAACTGCTGCAGTGAAGGGCGGGCCGATAATTAACGACGCCACAATTGAAGACGCCGAAGCCTCAGGCATGAGCAAAATAGCTGACAAGATAATAACCACGGGAACAGACACCGTGGGATTTGCTGCAAAAGAGGTTTCAACCGAGTTCAGAGACGCATATGCTTCGGCTGACTTGATTTTTGCGAAGGGTATGGGTTATGCTGAGACATTGACCGAATACAAGCTTGTCAAGCCGCATGCGCTACTGCTTAGAACAAAATGCAATCCAGTCGCGAACTATTTTGCTGCCCCCAGAGAAAAAAACATAGCGAAGTTGATGCCTTAAAATGAAGCTCCCTGCATCAACTTTCACGCATGAAGCGCTTGCACGTTTTGACGAAGCAATACATAAAGAATGGATAATAACCAACGGACTAGGAGGCTATGCTTCCTCAACCATCTTGGACATAAACACGCGAAAATATCACGGACTGCTTGTCGCAGCCTTCCATCCGCCAAGCGATCGCCGAGTTTGCTTGGAAAAGCTGGATGAAGAGGTGAATGTAAGCAACAGCGTCTACCCGCTTGGCGCCAGCGAATTTCAGAATGGGATTTTCCCTCAGGGCTATGGTTTTCTCAGAGAGTTCACGCTGTCACCTTTTCCGAAACATTTCTCCACGGTGCAGAATGTTGATGTTGAAAAAACAGTATTCATGCCGTTCGAAAGAAACGCCGTTATCGCGCTTTACAGGATTCTGAACAGAAGCCACGACGAAGTCAAAATTCGAGTCTTCCCATACATCAACTTCAGACATTTTCACTCAGTCACTGATAAATGGAAAGTTCCAGCTGAGCCACTCCAAAAAACTGACAGTTCAAAGAACAGCATAAACCTGAGCATGCCGAGGAGCACGCTGATAATGAACGCGATCGGTGGACAATATTCAGTCAGCGGAAAATGGGTTGAAGACATATACTATCGTGAAGAGGCTTCGCGCGGAGAAAGCTGCCTAGATGACTGGTTTCAGAGCGGTTTTTTTGAGTTCAAGATTGAAGCTGGCAGAACTGAAAACTTCGCTGTAACCGCGGTTGCTGACAAGGATGAGGAAACCGCGCAGAAGCTCATGGCAGAGATGCCAATCACGATCTATGATCTTATGGGCCTGTATGAGCGAGAGAGAGCTAGACGTGAGGATTTTCTCGCCAGATTTTATGGAGCACGTGTCGGTTTGTTGCCGACTGATTGGTTGAGTCAGATAGTGCTCGCCACCGACGCATTTGTTGTGAAGAGCGCTTTTGCAGGTGAGAAATCAGTTATTGCGGGTTATCACTGGTTTGAATGTTGGGGTAGGGATGCTTTTGTCTCTCTTCCTGGACTGTTGCTTGTCACTGGCAGATTTGAGGATGCTCGGAAGGTTTTTCTTGTTTTCAGTAGGCACTGCAAACACGGTTTGATACCTAATTTTGTTCCAGATCGCGCTGGAGAACCTGTCTACAATTCCGTTGACGCTAGCCTGTGGTTTCTGAACGCGGTTCTGCAATACTTGAAGTACACTGGTGATTTTGAATTTGTCAAGAAGCATCTTTGGAATGTCATGAAAAACATTATCGACAGCCACGTTGCCGGAACCGTCTTTAGCATTCACGCAGACAAAGATGGCCTGCTCTGCCATGGTCCGCAGTTGACGTGGATGGATGCAGCTGTTGACGGCGTCGCTGTCACTCCGAGGGCGGGAAAAGCTGTTGAGATTCAAGCATTGTGGTACAACGGCTTGAGAATCATGGAACTGGTTGCAAGGAAGCTTGAGGAAAGTAGCGAAGCAGATAACTACAGCCAAGCAGCTGAAAAGGTTCGCGCGAGTTTTGCAAAGTTTTGGAATCCTGAAAAAGGCTGTTTGTTTGATGTTGTCGATAATGTTAAACTAGATAGTTCCATGAGACCCAATCAAATCTTTGCTGCTGGACTTGACTTCTGCATGATTGGCAGAGAAATGGCTGAAAGAGTTGTTGATGTCGTTCAGCGCGATTTGCTGACGCCTTGTGGGTTGAGGACACTTGCCAAAAGTGATTCGAGATACGTTGGCGTCTATGCTGGCGACAGGATAAACAGGGACAGAGCCTATCATAATGGCACAGTTTGGCCTTGGCTGCTCGGATCATTTGTCAAAGCTTTTCTAAAGACTAAGGGTTACGGTGATTTTAGACTGGATTTTGCCTTGAAGAATTTCCTTCTGCCTCTGTTTACAAGAAGTGTTTCTGGAGTTGGATTAGGAACAGTCAACGAGATTTTTGACGGCGACGCTCCCTATACGCCGAGAGGATGTATAGCACAAGCGTGGAGCGTAGCTGAACCTCTGAGAGCCTATGTTGAAGATGTCAGACAGATTAAGCCAAAATTTGAGAAGGAAGTTTTAACGGTCTAGGGTGAGATTGTTTTTCGCATGGTTTCTGCGGCTGTTTCAGGTGTGATGGTGTTTATGTACATGCCTGTGCTCAGCTCGAAGCCTGCCCAAATTGAGAGTTTCGGGTAAACTTCCAAATGCCAGTGATAATAGGGCTTGGCGTCTTTGTTTGGAGCTATGTGGATGCCGTAATTGTAGGGCGGGTCGTTCACAAGCTGTTTTAGCGCGGCAAGCGAGGCTTTGAGCGTGTCTGCCAAAGTTTCTGTTTCCGCCTGTGAAAGTTCCAACAGTGTGGTTTGATGCTTGTTCGGTGCTATCCAGAACTCCATGGGGTAAATGCTTGCATAAGGAGCGAACACTGTGAAACTTTTATTCTGATGGATCAAGCGAGGACTCTTCTGTTCTTGTTTGATTATTGTGCAAAATGGACATTTGCCTGTCTCTTTGTATTGTTGCTTGCTTGCAGCAAGTTCTTCTTGCACGGTTCGAGGGACAGTGGGTGTGGCAATTATTTGGCTGTGGGCATGTGAAAGCGAGGCTCCTGCTTCAGGCTTGTGATTGCGGAAGATGGAGACGTACTTGACGTAGGGTTTTGCTGAGAGTTCTTTCAGTCGGTCTTTGTAGGCGTTTATGACATATGTCAGTTGCTGTGTCGTGGTGTCTGCCGGGTGGTCGTTGTGGTTTGGAGATTCGATTATGACTTCATGATGCCCAAATGCGGGGACAAGGTTGCCTGTTTTCTTTCGCGGGTTTTTTCTGTTTTCCTGTTGTTTTGGAGGCGTGAAGGCGGGGTAGAGGTTTGGAACCACGCGAAGTAGCCAGTTCTTGTGTCTCTGGTCGTTTTGGTCTTTGGTTTTGGTTATGCTTTTGCCTTTTTTCAGGTAAACTAGTGTGGCTGGCGGCGTCATGTGCTCGTTGCCTGGGCACATCGGACAGATGCTTGTTTGAGTGGGTTGCTGTTGTGGTTTCTGCTGTTTTGCGAAATCTGTCGGTCTTCTGCCTCGTTCGGTGGCGATTACAACCCATCGGTCAAGAAGATAGTCTTTGCGTAGCTGGTTGTAGCTCATAAGGTATCGTTAGAGTGTGTACGGAGCATTTAGCGTTTTCCAAACAAGAGACTCATGTTCTCGTTCAGAGTAGCGAGCATTCCTAGTGGATTTGTCAAATCCCCAATCCATATAGAACTTTGTTCTAGAACATATTCTGCCAAGTTCTATATGCGTGTGGCTTTTGTTCATAAAGGACATTGAATGATTACGGTGATCCAAAAACTGGAAAGAAATGGGTTTGGTTGGAGAAACAGCGTCACGGATGTAGTTTTGAAGCTTGCTCTCCGCGCATGCCCCAGTTGGATTTTGGAACATCGTGAATGATTATGGAAAGCTCTTCAGGTTTGACTCCGATGTCTTCGAAAGCCTTTGTTATGCCTTTGATCAGCTTTGCTTTCTGCTCGCTGGTTTTTCCTTCCCATGTTTCAACGATTACTACAGGCATTATGTCACCTCTTCAGTAACTTTCTGAGAAAGCGACTGATTAGAGTTTCTTAGAACATTGTGCACTTTGCTGATGACACAAGTGACCATAACTTGAAACACACGCTTACCTTGGATGGAAGCCAATCCGAAAAGCGAGAAGGGCGGTGGGCCACAGTGGTTCGACGCCCAGAATCTGTCGAACCCTCAAAGCCCTACACTCGTACCCGCGCCCCCTTGAGCGCTGAACGTCCAGACTTAGGTTGCTCCCTCCCGGGCCTGGCCGATTTCGCCTGGTGAACATCGAAGACAACTCCCCTACGGAAGCCGCTCAATGATCGCCAGCCCCAAGGGACGGATAGTCAATGCTTCGGAAATAGAGGTTTCAACAGCCTTAGACGCCTCAACCTCCGCTGTCAGCCCGTCCTATAGAGGGTTTACGGTACAGAGGACCCCTAGCCCCCCGCCTAAGACCCACCGCTAAAAACAGTCTGAACATGTTCAACACTATAAAACTTTATCCCAATCAACCATAACTAGATGCATCATCCGCTCGTGGACTGATGTTTTTGTCTTTTGAGGTAGGCGACCGTGAACATTCTGCCGTCTGGCAGGCGTATGTCTTGGATGCTGACAAGTTCCCATCCTTCACTGCCTAGGGCATTCAGGTCGTTTTGAACATCCTCTATGATTGGCTTCCTGTCGGCTTGGAAATGATCTGAATGAATCTGCGTCTTTATCGGAATCACCTTGTACTCCCACTTAACCAACTTACATCACCTGAGCTTAGATAATACTCAAGCTGGAAAGTAAAAGTGTTTGCCTGCAAAACAACCTCGCCTCCTAATCATTGCCCGACTAATCTGCTTTTTTTATTAC
>CAZHWL010000073.1:0-5673 GCA_964536035.1 uncultured Candidatus Bathyarchaeia archaeon
GGCATCCACGGAGTCACTTTTGCTTCAGCAGAACTAACTGAGAAATCAGAAGACGTTTCAAGGCCAGCGGTACAGATAGCAAATCCCATTGAAGAAGAGAAGCTGAAGAGAGCAATTAACACCATCCGTGACCTCCAGTTGGCTTCATCAATAACGGATTTAGGTGGAGGCGGTTTATCATCTGCTGTTGGCGAGACAGCGAAGAAATTTGCCTGCGGCGCCACAGTTGAGCTTGACAAGGTTCCATTGAAGTACCAAGGGCTAGCTCCGTGGGAAATTTATGTCTCTGAAAGCCAAGAACGAATGTTGCTTGTTGTGCCTCCTGAAAATCTCGACAAAGTGTTAAGAATCTTTGTTAACGAAGATGTTGACGCTGTTCCTATTGGAAAACTTACGGCAGACATGGTTCTGCAGATCTTTTATCAAGGCGAAAAGGTTACCGACATAGAGATACCCTTCCTGTTTGAGCCGCCCAAGACAGTAAAGATGGCAAAACATAGACAGCCCACACTTCAAGAACCAGAATTTTCAGAACCAAAAGACCTCACCAAAGTTCTTCTACGAGTTTTGTCCTCTGCAAATGTTGCCAGTAAGGAAAGCGTTGTGCGGACCTATGATCATGAAGTTAAAGGAAACACTGTGCTCAAGCCATTACAAGGTGAGTGGGGCGGTCCGAATGATGCGGCCGTGTTGAAGCCTCTTGAGGATTCTTGGAAAGGGCTGGTTGTTTCGTGCGGTATGAACCCTAATTATGGAAAAATCGATGCTTACTGGATGGCGGCTTCTGCAGTTGATGAAGCAGTGAGGAACAATGTTGCTGTGGGCGGAAGAAGAATTGCCCTGCTCGACAATTTCACTTGGGGCAATCCGGAAAAGCCAGAAAGACTAGGCAGCCTTGTCAGAGCCTGTATGGCATGCTATGATGTTGCCAGAGTTTTTGGAACTCCGTTCATTTCTGGAAAAGACAGCCTTTACAACGAGTCACCACTGGGACCAATAACACCAACACTGTTGATCACAGGCATCGGCATTATCCCTGATGTTCGCTCGGCAATATCCATGGATGCCAAGACTCCGAATGATGCCATCTACATTGTTGGACGAACGTTTGGGGAATTGGGCGGATCAGAATACTACAGGCTGAAGGAACACCTTGGAAAGACAGTGCCCGAAGTGAGAACCGCTGAAGCAGTGAAGACCTTCAAGGCTGTTACTAAGGCGATTGACTCGGGGCTAGTGAAATCCTGTCATGACTTGTCTGAAGGCGGTTTGGGTGTGGCTGCAGCCGAGATGGCCTTTGCCGGAGGCTATGGAATGGAAATGGACTTACGGAAAGTCCCGACTGAAGCAGTGAGCCGCGACGATTTTATCTTGTTCTCAGAATCCAACAGCCGTTTCCTTATAGAAGTCTCGCCCAAGGTCAGAAAAGATTTTGTGAATCTCATGAAAGGAGTGCCCTGTGCAGAGATAGGCAATGTCACCAAGGCGCCACGTTTCACAGTACAAGGTTTGAAAGGGAAAATCGTGGTTGACGCAACCGTCAATGAGATGCTGGAAAGTTGGAAGCGACCGCTGAGAAGTGGAGGTTAATGACATGAAACGCGAAGAAATTAAGGCATGCGTTCTGCGCGTAGGCGGTACAAACTGTGACGACGAAGCCAGACGCTCCTTCACTGAGATAGGTGTTCAAGCCCAAGTCCTGCATGCGAACGAAATCGTCAGACGCCGAAGTCTCTTGGACTACGATGTTTTGGTTTTTCCAGGCGGCTTCTCCTACGGGGATTATGTACGTGCTGGAGCTATTTGGGCGAAGTGGCTTCTGGCCAAACTTGGAAAGGAGTTGAAAGCCTTTGTGGACGAAGGGCGACCGGTTTTAGGCATTTGCAATGGTTTTCAGGTGCTTGTCGAAGCTGGTTTGCTTCCGGGTTTTGATGGGATGAGTCTGTACCCTGAGGCTTCTTTGGCTACTAACGTTCCACCCGGATACAATTGCCGCTGGATCAGCCTCAGACACGAAAACAAGGGAAAATGCGTTTTCACATGCAAGATTCCCAAAAGAAAAGTCCTGCACATACCTGTTGCGCACTCAGAGGGAAGATTCATATTTCCAAAGGAAAAAGAAAAACAAATGCTGAAAAGGCTTTATGAGAGCGACCAACTGGTTTTCCGCTATTGCACAAAAGAGGGCAAACCAGCAGAAGGCAAATTTCCTCTGAACCCTAACGGCTCGTTTCACGACATAGCAGGCATATGCGACCCTGAAGGGACGGTTTTTGGTCTGATGCCTCATCCTGAAAGAGCCTTCCACTGGTGGCAACAACCAGACTGGACTAGACAGAAGCGGATGTCCGAGTTCGGCGATGGAAAACTGATCTTTGAGAGTATCGTAGAATACCTAACTAAGAAACTTTAGGTCATCAACTCTCGGCAGCCCTGACCTAGCGCCCATTTTCATTACGCATCTTGAAGCAACGAAGTTTCCTATTCGCCCACACTCGCTGAGGCTTCTCCTGTTTATTAAGCCATAAAGGAAACCAGCACAGAAGGCGTCACCGGCACCTGTCGTGTCAACAACATTGACCTTGAAAGGCTCTATCAGGTGGCTCTCTCGGCCATCAGTCACGTAGCAACCCTTGGAACCCAGTTTGACGGCCACTATCTTGACACCCTTCTGCAGCAGGAAATCTGCACCTCTGCAATACTCCTGTATGCCTGTCAGTTTTTCAAGTTCACCAGAATTGGGCATCATGACGTAGGTCTTTTTCAGTATCGGTTCCAGTTTGCTCAGTCCTTTTCTCGCGTACAGGGCTCCTGGATCGAAGCTGACCTTAACGCCATCGGGCATTCTTTTCAAGAGTTCTATCTGTGTTTGGAACGATTTTTCTCCCACAAAAGAGGTTAGATGGAGAAACTTGGTGTTAAGAGCATACGTTGTGTCTATTTCTTGTATTTCTATTGTGTCGTTCACGCCTGAGTCAATGTATAGTGCGCGTTCGCCTTTCTCATCAACGAAGCCTGTGACTGTTCCGCTTCTTCCCTGTTTTGCGTGGACTATTCCGCCTGTGTCTACGCCTTCTTTCTTGAAATCTTGAAGAAGCATTTTGCCCTCTCGGTCGCTGGCAACTTTTCCGATAAAACCTACTTTGCATTTGAGCCTCGCCAAACCGACAGTGGTGTTGGCCGCTGAACCTCCGCACGATTCCGCATAATCTGTTACGAAGCTTTCTTCTTCGGCTGCGGCTATTCTGTTCACTTTGAATAATCTGTCCACGTTCAGGGCGCCGAAGCCTACAACGTCAAAACCAGTCATTTAAACAGCTCTCGCAGGTAAATTTTATGTTCCCCAAGTTTTCCGCCATAGTTGCCTGCTGATATCCCCGTCACGCCTTTCACATCGAGAACTGCATTTATTCCTGCTTTCATGGCTTCTTTGACAGCTTGCAACGAGACACCGCTGAGCACTATTTCCGGAATGTAGTTAACATTCTTTGGCAGCTTTGATTCTTTGCCAAGTTTCTGTCTAAGTGAGGGACAGTAGGGGTGATTTGTCGTGGGTCCTATCAGAGGGAAGCGTGTTTCTGTCTTTGAGCCCGCTGAGCACACGTCAAATGGCGTTATCACGCCTTCAACATCATGTATTGCTGCCAAAGCTTTTCGGCCCGCCTCCCTGACCGCTTCCTTGGTTTCGCACATCATCCAGAAGTTGCCGCCAGAAATTCCATGCGCATAGCCCACGTATCTTTCTATAATGAAGTCTGGAACCATTATTGGAACGATGATGACGTTTCTTCCGTAGCGTTGTTCTTCCCATTCGTATCCGTCTCCGCAGTGCCCGATTCTTTCCATCATGTCCATTTTTCCTTCAGGCTTCACAGACAGGGCATCGAACACGGCAGTGAAGGGTTTAACTAGAATGTCTTGGCGAACTCTGTAGGAAAGTTCCTTCTCGAACCGGTTCACCATGTCCTGCAGCGGTTTGCCTTTGTCCAAGCCTTTCCAGAACTGCAGAATTGCTCCCTTTCGTTTGTCCGGGGTCTCTTTTTCTGTCAGCCATCTTTCGATGCCATTATCAAGCCTGCCTATGACTCCTGACGGTGTGGCTGTGGCATCTTCTGCGGCCCGCTGTAGCGTCTCTTCGTCGTCTGCTGTCACGATGAGCCTGCAGTAGAGGCCGTCAAAAGCTTCGGCATACGTGTCTTCTATTTCCGTTTTTCCAATCATGCTCTTACCCAAGCTTTCCTATGGCTTCGCCTCTGACCTTTTTCCTGAAGTTACTGCTTTCCTTGGCCAGAGTTTCCATATTTTGAGCCGTGATTATTTTAACTTTGGGCAATTCGCGCGGATACAATGCGAATAGACTGTTGAGCAAGGGTCTGCTTATTTTGCTTTCAGTTAGTGTCTTGTGATTCCAGTCTTCCACTAGTGCTAGAGTTTGTTTTTTTCCGAAGCGACAAAAAGCTTCCGCAATCACTGCTGTGACAAGACTAGTTTCGGACAGCACAGCAATTTCCGCGTTCTTTACGGCATAGCTGTTGCCATTGAAAGACATGGCTAAGCCGCCTTTTTGCTTGACAAGCTTGAAGGCTTCATCATCAGTTATGCTGTCGCCCACGTACATAACGTCATCAAGCGTGATATCCAATTTCTTGGCAATGTCCTTTATTGCTTCGGCTTTCTCGCTTCCGCCGACAGGATGGATTTCTGAGTACATTTTGCCAAGTTTAGAATTTGTGATTTCTTTCCAGAAGATTTCGTCCAGTCTTCTGATCGTCTTTTGGTGTTGTTCTGGAAAATCGTTTATGGATTCTGCATTTGCAGGAATTTCTATTATAGGCATTTGAGCTATTTCTCTAGCGGTTTCTTTCATTTTTGCGATTTCTTCTGTGGTTATGCTGTATTTGTCGATGCTGAGTTTTGTGCAGTAGGTGTTTTCGTAGGGAAAGTCGAGGGTTTGACAAAGTGCTTGTATGTAATGTTCGTAGCTTGTGCTGACAATGAAAGCATGATCAATGTTTCTTATGTGTTTCAGAGTTTCTTGCACGTCTGAAATTAGCAACAGGTTGGCTGCGGAAAATTCGCGCATTTTTCTGTCAGTAACGCCGTATGCCTTAAGGAAGGGTAAGATCAGTTTCAACGTGTTGCCAGGCCTATAGCCGGGCCTTTTGAGAATGTCGGCGGTTACGTCGTCGTAGCTGCTTATTACGGTGAAGAATTTGTCTCCGTCGGGTATGAAGTTTGAGGCTATCTCGTAGGCGTTGTCGTTCTTCGATATTGGGCCTTCGCAGTCTGTGATGAAGACTCTTGTCACTGTCTGCGCCTCAGGGTGTCCATGTGTTTTTTGCTGGCTTCTATGTGCTGCTCTGAGGCGATGTCTGTTCGGTTCCAGAGCGCTCCACCTCTAATGGCTTCTATTCCTTCCAGCGAAAGCTGCCTCGCATTCTCGATGCTTGCGCCGATGCCGACGACTGCCACAGTTCTGGATTTCAGGGCGTAGATTTCGCTGCCACGCTGCTCCATGGAGCTGGGGTATATGCGGATTCGGTCTCCGTATTTTTTGCTCAGTTCATAGGCTTTTGACAAGTCCACCGACTTGTCTATTTCAGTTTTGTCTACAAGGGTTGGATGCGTTTCTGCATAGCCGCCGTAGGCTGATGGAACCTTGTAAGTTACGAC
>CAZHWL010000074.1:0-5661 GCA_964536035.1 uncultured Candidatus Bathyarchaeia archaeon
TGAGGTAGCTTGGTAGCCTATAGGCCTGTGGAGCCTAGCGCCTGGGTTCAAATCCCAGCCCCGGCCCCACCTTCTATTGGAAACCAAAGGTTAAAGGTCACTTCCTTGCATTAAGTTTTAGGAGAACCAATCCATGCAGCGAAAACGTCTCGTCTTCCCGTTTTCCGCGATTGTCGGCTTGGAGAAGCTTAAGCTTGCTATCCTCATAAACGCCATTAACCCGAAGATAGGTGGTTTATTGATTAAAGGACCTAAAGGTTGCGGGAAGACGACAATCGTTAGATCTTTGTCGGACATTCTTCCGAAGATTAAGGTTGTTAAAGGCTGTCCTTTCAATTGCAATCCAGATGATCCTTCAAACATGTGTCCAGCATGTAGCGAAAAATACCGAAAAGGCGAGAAAATGCTTGTTGAAGAGCGTGGAATGGTTGTCGTTGATCTTCCACTCGGTGCAACTGAGGACAGAGTCATAGGAAGCCTTGATGTTGAAAAAGCAATAAAGCACGGCATAGAAGCATTGGAGCCGGGGATATTGGCTGAGGCTAACCAAAACGTGCTTTATGTGGATGAGGTCAACCTTTTACCTGATCATATTGCTGATGATTTGCTGGATGCTGCGGCCACTGGTTGGAATGCTGTTGAAAGAGAAGGAATATCGGTAAGTCATCCTTCGCGTTTTCTATTCGTGGGAACTATGAATCCAGAAGAGGGCGAGTTGCGGCCGCAGCTTCTTGACCGTTTTCCCATGTCTGCCAGTGTTGGAAGCATAGCGTCAGTTGGAGACCGCGTTGAGATCGTTAAAAGAAACATCCAGTTTGAAACAGATCCTGAGAAATTCTATGATGATTTCAGCCAATCACAAGAGGAACTGCGAAACAAAATAGCGCAAGCGAAAACGACGCTAGGAAAAGTGATTTTGCCAGAAGGGCTCTTAAAGAGCATTTCTCAGGCATGCTTAGATTTGAAGGTGGACGGTTTGCGTCCCGACATTATAATTGCCAAGGCTGCTATTACTTTGGCAGCGTTTGAAAATAGAACAGAAGCAACCCTCGACGACGTTCTCGTTGCAGCTGAACTTGCTTTGAGCCACAGAACACGCGAAGGAGGTTTCCTAGAGCCTGCAGCCTCACAAGAAATCTTCGACACTTTTACGGCTTCAGCTAAAAAACTCTACAGGTTTGAAAAGACTGGCGAAACCACGAAAGAAGACGTGAACAAACGGACTCGGCTGTTTGGGAAAACCGCATTGTGGGTGAAGAAAGATGCCAGAGAAGACGAAGAAAAGCATGCCAAAAACTGCAACCGCATCAACAAGATCAAGAAAATTGACTTTCGAATTCGCAACCTTATCGCTTCTCTTACTGGAGGAATGTGGGGTAAAGGCAGACGATTAGACAAAACGCCGAAAGATGCACCGGTTGGAGATGGTCTCCAGATGGGCGACACGTTGAAGGGTCAAACTTATGAAGACAAGGCTGTTCCAGAGAAAAGTAAGAGAAAGGCCTACCCAACTGTTGGCGAAGCTGCTCGCCCAACAGGGATCACACATGGCTACACGCTGCTCAGCAGCATGAAGAACCGTCTCGTCTCTCCTTCAGAGTTTTTTCTGAAGATGAGTGGGATAAAGACAAGAACTAGAAGCGTCTATGCTGGGAGACATGCGCACGCTGTCACTACGCTTAATAGAGGTAGACCGTATGGCTGGAAACTTCCTCATGGAAAACCTGCTGACGTCCATATG
This sequence comes from uncultured Candidatus Bathyarchaeia archaeon, assembly GCA_964536035.1. Lineage (GTDB taxonomy): Archaea > Thermoproteota > Bathyarchaeia > Bathyarchaeales > Bathycorpusculaceae > JBGPAV01. The sequence continues at coordinate 1,742 of CAZHWL010000074.1, forward strand.
CCTGCAACTATTCGTCAGGCTGCGAGGAAGAGCGGGTCTCGTGGAAAACCTGTTGAGACTATTTTAAAGATTGCTGTTGAAGACATACGCGAGAAGCTGAGGTCAGATAAGGTTCCTTTGACTATGATGTTTGTTGTTGACTTGAGCGGTTCCATGCTTCTGAACCTCGAAGCGGTGAGAGAAGCTTTGCTTAAGCTGCATGGCGATGCTTATAGGTGCAGGGATCGCGTTGGAATAGTAGCCCTGAAAGATCTCGGCGCAGTGGTTGTTCAGCATCCCATAACCAATTTGAGAGTGGTTGCAAGCAAGCTAGTCAGCATGCGCGTGAGTGGTTTTACGCCTCTCGCTACTGGCATGTACAAGGCTTTAGATGTTTTGAAAGAAACAAAACGTAGAGACCCCTCAACCACGCCTGTAATGGTCATAGTGACTGATGGAAGCGCCAATGTCCCCCTGAGCAAGAGCCTTGAAACCGGACAAATCCGTCAGATAGACGAGAATCTAGTTGCAGTCAGAAAATACGAAGACGTTGCTACAGAAGACGTATTTGCCGTCTCAAAAATTGTTAGACGAGAAGGGGTTCATGTGATAGCCATCAACACCAACTCGAAAATGTACGGCAGAGAAACATATGGCTTCAGTGTCACTGAACAAATAGCTCATCTAACTAATGGGACTCACCATGTAATTGGTCTGCTGAGGAGCAAGACAGAAATGATCGGTACAATGGTTGAGGACATAAAAACTGATCAGAGAGCAATAGTGAGCCAAGAAAAAGCAGTATAGCGTTTATCAGAGAGGAGATTTGACACGCTTCTGTGTTTCTCCTCCTAGTTTCATCCATCTCTCGAAGTCCTTCGATGGTGGATGTTCCTTGAAAAGTGTTTTCCGTTTAGCTTCCAAAAAAATGTTGGATTTATTCAAAAACTGAGCTGCTGTTAGAACGGTGTGGCCAGCTTCAAAAGCGCAATAGAAAACGTCAGTAGTCTTTTCATTCCAGTTTTCATCTCGCAAAATATGATGTTCAAGAATCGTTGTCGGCACGTGTTTGACGATTTCCTTGAGATTTGTTAAGCCTGTCTGAATCTGTTTTTCGTCAACTCTGAAGCCGGCCAAATATAAAGGCGGTCCGCCCAACATTATCGTGTCAGGTTTTTCCTGAAGTATCAGTTGAAGAGTTCGCATGGAAATAGGTCCTTGAACGTCAGGTGCAAACATGAACTTTTCTCCTTGAAACTCGATGATTGTCATGAGAACCCATCCTAAGAACGAGTCTTCTGATCCATGGAATACTGGCTCAGAGAATCTGATCAGTGTGCTGCCGAACAGGAATGACTTGCTGTCAGCGGTTTCCCATTTTTTCGCATGCTTTGCGCCTGTCTGCTGGAATAGCCATCCTCGATGTCGTTGGCTGGCGTTAATGCACTCTCTTGGATTTTTCATCAAAACATGCTTTCCTTGGTAGATCTGCCTTGCAGTCTCCGAATCTTCTGTCCACTGGCTTAACCAGTCTCCGTAAGAGGGCGTGTGATGATCAAAATGATAATGGCTCAATGTCACAACCTCCGCCTTGTCAGCAAACTGAGCAATTCTTTTTCTGCAGTCAATTATGGCCTCAAATTCCTTCGGATGAGGTGGCAGACCAAAACGGTTTGGACACAAGGAGACACCTGCGTCAAGCAAAACTCGCACATCAGGAGTTTCAACATATGTGCACATTGACCTAACGCCCAAGCTTTCAGCAGCTAACGGAACAACTTTGATGCATTCTAGCATTTTGCACAGCCCTAGCGCTATAGGTTTTTATTCGAGCCCTCTTTTTAACGTTACACGGTGGGCGATGACGACTCTGGCCCCAATGAACCAGAATGATTTGGATCTTGAGAGAATTGCCCAAGCAAAGCTGAGAGCAGTTCCAAGAATGCGTGAGCCCGCCACTCGATAAAGCAAAAACATGACTCGAGATCTGTTGACTTGGTTCTTACTTTTCCTCTGGTGGCTTTTCCCATATCTCAAGTTTTCTCTTTTTGAGTTCGCCGCGTTTTCTGTGCAAAAAGCGATACACTGTTGCATGCATGCTTCCTCGCACTATCATCTGGATGGCTTCTCTTGCTATTTCAGCTTGCTCCATTGTTCCGATGATGCTGACTGTGTGACCATACACAGCAACGTCAGTTTCTGTTAGTTCTTCGATTATTTGTCTTGTCTTGCCATTCATTCCTATTATTCGTCCCTTGACCCTCTTGAGATCAGATTCAGATTTTCCAAAAACAGTTCGCAGGTCTATGACATCAAGCATGGCTTCTTCGTTGCGTATCAGGCGAAAGGCATGTTCAGGCGAGAATCCTCGTCCAAGAGCAGTTATGACGTCTTTTGCCTTGAAGAGTAGCGAAGGATCTGTTGTCTTTTCGTTCAGAGCTATTGTGACTTCGCCGGCTTCGCTGTCTATCTGCAGCTCCACAGAGAGCTTGTCTTCTATGTTCTTCTTAGTAACTCCGTCAGGTCCTATCAAGACACCGACGCGTTCTGTTGGAATTTTCACAAATGTGTTGGATTTAGTCATGACCTGTAACCTTCTTGTAACATTCTTCAGCAGTTAGAACCTTTACGTCTAACCGGCTAAAAAACCTATTCAAATTTGCCAGATCCCTGCGCAGAAGAAAATCAGCCATCGGATGCGCAACAGAGACCGCCTGCGACACGTCAAATATCACCGGGCGCCCTTTCCACACCATGATGTTGTATTCGCTCAAGTCCCCATGGACAAGCTCAGCTTTCAAATACAGTTTCTTAAGGTAATCCAGCAGAGTTACGTACATACCAGTCAGATCATCAGGCAACCGCTCCTTTAGCGAAGGAGCACGCTGACCCTTCACCCCTATAAATTCCATTATGAGCACATTCTTCATGACCGCAATAGGTCTAGGCACTCTAACTTTCGCCTTTGTTGCCTGCCCAAGGTTTCTAAATTCTTTTCGCGCCCAAGTAAATATCAACGACCGCGTATCGCGTTTCACGTCTTTAAACCTAGGGTCTCCCTCGATATATTGAAGCATGCCCTTGCGAAACTCGGCTGAACCAGTTAGATAGATCTTAACCGCTAGCTCCTTTCCCACATTATCTTTTGCCCAGTAAACGCGCGACTCTTTCCCAGCACTAACCACTCCATGAATCTCGCCTATTACGCCTTGATTCATGAAATCATAGATTACCATGAGAGTGGATCGGTCAAAAACCTCTTCCAAGGCATCGTTTTCTTCGCTTCGCTTCTCCTTCATCAGTTGCTCGGTTTCATAGTTGCGCTCTTTCTTGTCAAGTCTTTGGTTAACGCGTTTTCGAAAAGACACTTTTCGCTATCCATCCATAAGCTTGTGCAGCTCTAGATTTTCAGATAGCCCCTTCGGCGTAGCATCTCCGCCTGTCCCCTAGTGTATCTCCAGGTTATGTCGCCACGAGATTCTGTCTGAAACTCCCAAGGAGAAACCACCACGATATCGTTGACACGTATCCAAACGCGTCTCTTCATCTTTCCTCGTATGCGACAAAGTCGTTCATGTCCATCTTGACATTTGACCATTAGCCTGTCAAAACCCAGCATTTTGGTGGCCACGCCTAAGACCTCGTTTGCAGACGGAAGGACCAACTCGTGAATTTCGCTTTCGCTAAGCACTTTTTTCTTGCCCAATCAGGCACCTCAAGCATATTCGTAAAGACAGTTGCATACGTTGCTTAAAATGATTGCCTATGCTTGCTTTTTCTCGGATGTTTTGCTCAGAGCCAGTAATTACTTGAAAGCAGTCATTCAAGTATTGCGACTGTTCATCTGTCCTCCTGTGTAGAATGTATGGAAGTTTGTTGATGCTTTTGTATACGAGCATGGAAGATGTGCGCTGATTGTTCACGATTAGAAACGTCGGTCT
>CAZHWL010000075.1:0-3723 GCA_964536035.1 uncultured Candidatus Bathyarchaeia archaeon
CATACAAACAAATGCTGATCCAAGAGGTCATCCTAGAGAACTTCATGAGCTACGAGTACGCTAGGGTACCCTTTAAAACAGGCGTAAACGTCATATGCGGTCCAAACGGCTCAGGAAAATCCTCAATCCTCCTCGCTGTTTCTGTCGCTCTTGGGCAATCTTACACGGAGCGGTCCCGAAAACTCAGCGACCTGATACGCTGGGGAAAAGATCAAGCCCGAATCACGCTTGTTCTGAACAACGCGAGAAGAGGAAATAACAGACCCGTTCCGAAATACAACAAGGATCAAATCTACCTCACGCGCGGTTTGCGCCGAGACGGCCAATACTGGTCTGAACTCGAGAACAGAGCCGCCACCAAAAAGGACGTGGACAGACTCTTGGCAAGACTCGGCGTAGACCCAGACAACATACTTATCATAATGCACCAGAGCATGGTTGAACAGTTCACTGTTCTCTCCACTCAAGAAAAGCTTCGCATGGTCGAAGCAGCCGTCGGCCTTGAAGCTTACCGCGAAAACGTTTTACAGGCGCAGAAAAAACTGACCCGCGCCCTCAGTCAAGAAGAGTCAATGAGCAAACTGCTTGAACAAGCGGAACAGACGCTCAATTACTGGCGAGAACAATACGACAAGTTCCAACAGAAGAAACAGCTTCAAACCAAGAAACGCTTCCTAGAACGCGAACTCACATGGGCAGAAGTCGCCCGAAGAGAAGAAGCAATAACAAGTCTTGAAGCGCAAAAGAAGAAACAGCAGGAAATCCTAGAACAAATAGAAAAGGAAGCGTCAAACGCTCAGAAAAACCTGCATTCACAACAAGGTGAACGAGGAAAACTCAAGGAACAGTGGAAACAACTCCTTGAAGAAAGATTCAGCCTAGAACGGGAAAAAGCCTCAAATGAAGCCACAACCTCACTTTGCGAGCAATTTCTCAACGAAACAACATTGCTTGAAACAACAAACCCAAGCAAGACAAGTTCGCTGAAGCTGCTGAAAACCCAGAGCCTGAAGGAAATGATCGAGAACTCGAACAGCAGCCTCAAGAAACTCAGCACACAGATAGACACAAACCAAACCAAAACCAACACGCAGGAAGAACAGACCGAAAAAGTTGACGACCAAATCCTCGAAACACGCATAAAACTGGCGCTTCTGCAATACCGCAAGGACAGCGCAACCGCGGATGTAAAAGCTCTGGAACAGGAACTCAAAGTAGCAGAAGCAAGCCTCAACGAAAACATAAAACATGCTGAAGCATCAGGCCCACGAATAGCCGTCATCAAAAACATGGGCGAGATCCTAGACGAAATGCGAATCACCGAAGGCCACTTAGCAGCGCTTGCCGACGTCTCAGAAGATATCGAGAAAATGTACGAATCCTATTCAAAACTCTACTTGGAGCTGAAAGAAAAGGCGCAACTTGTTGCTGAAAACCGCGAGAAAGCTTTAGAAGAGGTGAAGACGCGGACGGAAGCTTGGAAAACGGTTTTGCAGAGCCTACTGGACCGCGCCAACCTTGAATATCAGAAGATACTTGTTCAGACGCAGGCAGTTGGAGAAGTCAGACTTGTCAACGAACACGATATTGAAGCAGCGGGATTAGAAATCCTCGTAGGCTTCAAAGGCGGCAAACCTGTTCCGCTGGACGCTTACACGCAGAGCGGGGGAGAACGAACCACCGCGACAATGAGCTTCTTACTTGCATTGCAACATCATGTTCGTTCGCCTTTCCGCGCCGTGGACGAGTATGACATTCACATGGACCCCAAGAACAGGGAACTCATAGCCAAGATGCTCGTGTCCACAGTCAAGAACGCAGAAGCCCAGTACGTGGTTATCACGCCTAGTCAAATAACGTTCGGACAGGAAGAAGCCAACATCATCACCGTCCAAAATGTTGAAGGCAAATCGGTCATCAGAGGAGTAGCCTAATGCAGTCTAAAAGAGAACGGGAGAAAACAGGCCGAGAGAAACTTGTCCGCATCATTGAGACATGCAAATCTGTTGAGCACCGCTCCCTAGATCCATTTCTCATAAACATCGACGATAACATCAAGACGACAAGAGAGTATTTGCCAGAATGGACGCTACCTGAAGACCTCTGCCTAGACGCTGAGACCATTCACCACATCGCGACTGTTGTGAAACTCCAGAGCGAGTGGATTAAGCATCGCTCCACATCCTTATACACTGATCCATTTCTGCTTGAAGAAAAACTCAAAAAACTGTCAAAGGGAGCCATAACAGGAACCTTCGTTAAAGCATGGCATCCGCTGATCGAGTTCGAACAGGTAACGCTTCACAGCTTGGCAGAAGCCATAACCTACTGGATGAATCTTCTCCCTCTCAGCGAAAGATGGAAGGAAACCCCACCCGTCGAGGTCGAGATAGGCTCAGCTACGCGCGAGGAACTCGTACAGCAAAGAATCCTGCAAGACAAGGCTTTCTCCGAAGAAATGAATAGCTTCTGGCAAGAACTAAAGATATGCGTGCAGAAGAAAGGCTCCGAAGGAAAGGTTCACTACTGGGACTTTGTCGGAGCAGACACTTATGAGGAAACAGTTCAGAGGGCATTCATGGCGAGTTTTCTGATAACTTATGGTTACGCTACGTTGGAAGTTCACAGTCTGGAAGAGGAAATGTTCATCAAACCCAACGAGAAACCTGAAACCCGAGTCAGCACCAAGCAGCTTGTGTCGATACCTATACCTGTCTCAGTGGAAGAATGGAAACGGTGGAAGAAGGGAGAACAATAATGAGCAAGAGAAAAGCCACGTACGCAAGCAAACTCAAAAGAGCCACGCACCTGCTCTTTTACAAGAGACACATGAGACCCGGAGTCAAAGGCTGGGAACTCAGAAAAGCATTAGGCTCAGACTACCCAAAGGTGCTGAAGGTACTGGACGACTACTTGAAAGCACTGGACCTGCAGGTGAGAACCGTCTTCGAAGAAGAGAAGACAGTGGAAAACCCCAGCCTTGAACAGCTGGACAGAGCAAGATTCTACATAACCCTGAGAGGAGAAATCACGCCCAAAGAGGCGAAAATGGTTGGATGGAGAATAGACGACCTCGCGGGACTGGCTATAACGATTTCCTACATCATTTCCAAAAGAGGAAAAGCACCACGCAAAGAAGTTGAAGAGCTTCTGCGGGAAAAACTGCCAGGCTGGAAAGTGGGTCTGAACGTGGATCGCTACGTACGATACGGCTACCTGAACGAAGACGAGAACGAGCAGCTGTACTTAGATTGGAGGACCCGTGCAGAAGTAGACCAGAAAGTGCTTATTGACCTGATCATGTCCATGTGAGAAAACTTGCTACACTTCTTTACGTTTTGTCTTTGCGAAAACCAGAGTCAGAACTGAGAGAGCAAAGAACAGCGTTAGACATGAGATCACCGGATACTCTGGAATTTCATCTGAAAGAACGATTTTTGCTGTTGCAGAGATGCTTCCGAAGGCTTGCTCGTAGGCGGATGCGTAAATCACGTATTCGCCTGATTGACTTGTCTGCGGAAGAAGAAAGCGAAATGTGGACATGCCATTTTCGTCTGTTAGGTTGGCAAAAGCGAAGAACAGGGTGTTGTTTGGATGTCTGATTTCGAGGAACACTGGCGCATTTTGCACTGGCACTTGTTCACACAAGAGTTCTGCAGTCACAACAATTGGTTCCTGCCAATAGGAGTCAGCACCATCAACTGTCAAAACCAAAGAAACCGT
>CAZHWL010000075.1:3823-5509 GCA_964536035.1 uncultured Candidatus Bathyarchaeia archaeon
GCTGATTTCTCCTTGTCTACCTTGTTACAGAGGTTTCTTCATATGTCAGCACGAAGCCTTCTTCGCTTGGGAGTCCTGTTGCCAGAATGCCTTGAACGAGGTATTCGCCGGTTGGAGCTGTCGAGGGAATGTTGATTGTCAGCGAGATTGTGACAGTCTGTCCTGGGTTTATGGTCAGAATCACGTATGACGATGGTAGCACCAGATTTGAGGATACGTGCTGGGCAGACACTACAAGAGCGATCTGCACTGGTGAATCACCGTAGTTGGTTATTGTCATATTGACGACTATCTGGTTTGTCCTCAGAGTCACGGTCATAGCGGTTAGATCAACCGGATAGTCTTGGTGATATCCAAACACCAACGTTTTCTGAGCGTCTGCCTGAGGCATCAGTGTTCCGTCCAATTTTGTGTAAGTGGCACAGGCTGTGAACAAGTGCCTGCCTGGTCTTTGCGTCGTGACTATGGCAACAAGCTCGATTTCTGCTCCTGGTTTCAGTTCGCCTGTGAAAGTCGTGTTCGCCCAGATTATGGTCAGAGTGCTTGGAATATTGAGTGCCGCATTCACATTGTAAGCTGTCGCGTTTCCACTGTTGCATATGTGGAGGATTACGGTTGTGTTCATGTTAACTAACGCTGTGTCATCTGCTTCAAAATGCAGATTCAAGTGTGGCTCAAGATATGCAACAGTGAATGTTGTGCTTGTTGTCTGCGGTTCAAGGCCTTGCTTGTAAGCTGAGGCGTAGACAGAATACGTGCCATAAGGCGCATTCTCTTCTATGAAGAAAGAGAAGGTTCCGACTCCGTTGGCATCGGTATGTGTGACCCAGGAGAAGTATAGAGTGCCGTTGGGATAGTTGACCTGGATCATGATCGAAGCGTTTTCCACAGGTGTAGTGCCATCAACATACGTGACAGTTACTGTGGCAATTTCAAGCCGTTCATATATAGGCTTGTCCATTGCGATTTTCAACGCGCCGCCAACTGGAATGTTCGTATCAACAAGCAATATTAGACTATAATAACCAGGATGTTCAAGCATCTGCATCTTTCCACCTATCCAGAGGCCTGTCGCTTTATCATACCACATCGTATAAACGAGATCAATTGGATAGGAAAAGATCATTTCGACCTCCCAGCAGTCTATGTTCATTCCTAAAGCGTCTATTACCCGTTCGCCTATGACTGTTCCATTTCTATCAGCCAGTCTCACAGTTGAGCCTATTGTGATATTTGTCTCAATCCATCCGAAGTAGTATTGTGGGGGATTGTCGCCATATGGATAGGTCATTTCTCTGTTCAAAATATTGACAAGCATCCAAGTGACCATAGTTTGACCATCCATGCTTTGAGTACTTGTAACGTTCATCAGATAGGGCGTCACATACTTGGCATATGAAAGGTTAAATAACCAAGACCCATCCAATTGATCAGTCTCATTGTAAGAAGTCACAAGATAGTTCGCGTATTGGCCTTCTTCAGGATGGATTATTGGCTCTCCTACAAGCACGAGTTTTGAAGCTTTGTTGTTTTCAATGTTTGTTTCTAATAGGACTGGAACAGCGTAGGCTGTGATGTTATATGTTTTTTTAGTTGAAGGCGTCCAGTTGTAGAGCATTGTGAAGGGTTTGTTTGGGCTAAGTGAGGCTATTGTTTCGCTGTGTACAATGGCTCCGTCTATGAGAA
>CAZHWL010000076.1:0-5488 GCA_964536035.1 uncultured Candidatus Bathyarchaeia archaeon
GAACAAACATAGGAAATGCTTTCCGGATAGTCTTTTCCGCTGCGGATTCCATGAGCGCCTATTCCAACGCCTTTAGCTTGAACAGCATACTGAAGCACATCTGTTTTCTTCATTTCTCCAATTTTCAAAGCGGCGCGATATGTTCCCTCAGCTAGCACATCGCCTATTCCTTCTCTGTTGGAGATCTTTTTGGCTAAGGCTGCAAAGGCTTTAACGTCGCCCCATTTTGGCTCGATTCCATCTAAATCTTTCTTCGTCAGTATTCCTCTTTGGAAGAGTTCAGCGGCGAAGCCCAATACGTTTCCAGTTTGTATGCCGCAAAGTCCCAAGTCGTCTATGAGTGAAGAGAGAAACACGTTTCCTTCCGGAGTGAAAATTCCAAGGTTCGGACCCAAATATGCTTGAAGTTCATAGTCTGGGTTGTCCGTTAATGCTCCTTTGAACTTTCCAGTCTTAACCATGGCTACTTTCAAGCAGCAGGTTGGACAGCCGAAGTCGCTCCAGTACTGCTTAATCCACACTCTGTCTTCAAACTGGTCCACGCCGAAGCTTCGTTCATCATGCCATTCGTCCTGCCAATTGCGTACAGGCTCAGAGCTGGTTTTCGCTCCAACCACGTACCCACCGGAGCCAGTTCCCCAGCGTCTCCACAACTCGTTCTCGTACACGTTATCGCACACGGTCTGAATCAGTCTACTAGTTTTCTTAATGTCCGCTGCTTCTGGCAACGGTCCAGTGCCTTTGACAACCACTGCCTTCAGCTTCTTAGATCCCATAACCGCTCCATAGCCACCGTAGCCAGCGGCATGTGTCCACTTCGCAGCCACAACTGCTGTTCGCACTTTGTTTTCTCCGGCAGGTCCAATGTAGAGAATTGCTGGCTCTCTCCACGCGCCATATTTGGGAAATCGTTTCGTTAAGAGATCTCGGCTTTCTTTTGTGAGAATCTTCACCGTTTGTTTAGCATCTTTGCCCCAAACGTGGGCGGCATCTCTGATTTCAACGTCGGAATCTTTGATGAAAAGGTAAACAGGCTTCTTTGATTCGCCTGTGACTATTATGCCATCGTAGCCTGCGCATCTCAGCTCAACTCCAAATTCGCCGCCGACTGTTGAGCCTATTACGCCGTTGCTTTGTGGTGACTTGCCTGAGACGCAGGTTCTGCCTCCAGGATAGTATCCTGTTAGCGGGCCTGTGAGAAACAGAAGTATGTTTTCCTGTTCTAACGGGTCAACTGTTTCCCATCTGTTGCCTAGTCTGTCCCAAAGTATCTTTGCAGCGAGGCTTCTGCCGCCTATGTAATCCTTCAATACCTCGTCGCTGATTGCTACTGTCTTGATTTGCCCTGTTGAAAGGTTGACTTCAAGAAGCTTTCCCGCGTAACCCTTGATCATAGATACTCCTCTCCTTGTTCTCCATAGAGCTTGGCAGCCAAGTCTCGTGTCAGTTCCTCCGGTGTTCGTGCATAAAGCTTGAATGAGCTCCCTCTTCTAGGAACCTTCGTGAGCACATTCCACTTGCCTTCTTGACAAACCTTAACACATTGTGGGTCGCCTTTACACAGATCACATATTACTGCGTGATTTTCTGTTGGATGCATGTGCGGGATTTTGCCTGGGCAAGCGGTGATGCATTTTCCGCAAGCAGTACACTTTTTGTTCTTGACCAGCACTGCCCCCGTTTTCTTGTCAATCGACAAAGCTTTGAATGGACATGCTTCGACGCATGGGTAGTCTTCGCATTGGGCACAGAGGTGGGGAAACTCGAGTCCTGGAACAAGCATAAACACCCTTATTCTAGATGCTTCTGGCCAAATGCGCTTTTCATGAGCTAAGGAGCATGCAATTTCGCATTTTCTGCATGCGCTACATTTTGACAATTCTCTTGCTATCCAGATTGGCTCCTCTTTCTTCTTTGCCAATTTTAACCCCTTCAGAAGATTGTGATTTTTCGTTAGGGTTTCCGGCTTTTAAAGATGGTGTTGCTTGGGTAAGCTCTTTAAGCAATGTTCCCAACTTGTTTCAGCTTAAGAGAAGGTTTGGGACAGGAGTTGCTGGATTGGCGAGTCTGTTTGAGCTTTTGGGGGTTCTGGCGCTTTCCTTTGGTTTGAACCTTATACCTTTTGCTGGTCCTTCAAATTTGTTCATAGCTTCTAATGCGGCGTTGTGGGTGGAGGCTGATATTTTCACGGTTGGTTTCCTAGTGGCGTTGGGTTCGGCTACGGCTAAGTTCATACACTACATGGCCACATTTTTCCTCAGCGGTTTTATGAGTCAAGAACGGAGGAACCGTCTTGATGTTGCGGGAATGAAGGTTAGGCGTTGGGCTGCCTTGGCGCTTTTTGTTGTGGCTGCTACCCCATTGCCTGATGAGCCGGTAATAATTCCTCTAGGTCTCATGAAGTATAGTCCAATCAAGGTTTTCTCAGCGTATTTTGCTGGGAAGTTGCTGATCGGAGTTGTTGGAGCCTATTTTGGACAGTTAAGTGAAACGATTTTTGCTTCCACGATTAGTCAGACAGCTTTGATGGTTTTGTCGATTATTCTGACTATAGTGATCACGGTGATCCTGTTGAAGGTTGATGTTGCAAAGCTGGCGGAAAGAGTTTTCAAGAGAAAGTTTAGCTAAAACAGTCGTTCTGATCTGTGGCTCGGATATGGGTCGATGTTGAGAATGTCCTTGTCTAAAGTACTTATCCATTCGAGTTTCATATTAAAATAGTACAAACGCTAGAAAAGACACAAGCTAATTTGATACTGAGGGAGAGCGTTGCGAGCAATCGCTGATCTGCATATCCATAGTCGTTTTAGTCGTGCTACGAGCGAGAGAATGTCTATCGAGGAAATAGCTCGTTTTGCGAAAATCAAAGGCTTAAACGTGGTTGGAACGGGGGATTTTACTCATCCAAGATGGCTTAAGGAACTGCAGGAAGCTTTGGTTGCAGACTCTGATACGTGTCTGTATCTGCCTGCGCAGGGATCAGCTTCACATGTGCACTTCATGGTTACGACTGAAGTGTGCACGATATTCACGTTTGGAAACGAGGTCAAGAAGGTTCATCACGTAATTCTTGCGCCCAGCTTGGAAGTTGCAGCTCAGGTAAATGACAGGCTGTCCAAGTATGGGAGTCTGATGTCCGATGGTAGGCCGACGCTGAACATGGATGCGCCGCATCTTGTTGAGGAAGTGATGGGTGTTTCAAACGATAACATGGTTTTTCCCGCACACGCTTGGACTCCTTGGTTCAGCATTTTCGGAGCTTTTAGCGGTTTCAACAGCATTGAAGAGTGCTATCAGGACATGACGAAGCACATTTACGCGTTGGAGACGGGGCTTTCGTCAGATCCGCCTATGAATTGGCGTTTGAGCAAGCTTGACAGGTTTGCGTTGGTTTCGAACAGTGACAGTCACAGTTTTTGGCCTTGGCGCATTGGGAGAGAGGCGAATGTCTTTGAGCTTGAGAAGTTAAGTTACAAGGAGATTCTGGACGCTATACGTTGTAGAGACAATTCGCGTTTCAAGTTTACGATAGAGACTGACCCGGCTTATGGCAAGTATCATTGGACTGGCCACAGGAATTGCCATGTTGCTCTCTCGCCGCAGGAGGCGTTGAAGCTTGGAAACGTTTGTCCTGTTTGCCGCCGGAAGCTTACAAAGGGTGTTGAGCAGAGAGTTGAGGAGTTGGCTGATCGTCCTGCTGGGTTTGCGCTTGAGAACGCGGTTGGGTTTATGCGGTTGCTTCCTCTTTCCGAAATTATTGCCACTGTTTTGGGCGTTGATTCTCCGTCTATCCAGAAGGTTTGGAACGTTTACAATGCGCTTGTGGAGAGGTTTGGGTCTGAGTATGCGGTTTTGATTGATGCTTCGAAGGATGCTTTGAGTGCTGTTGTGGGTGAGAATGTGGCGGATGCGGTGGTTAGGGTTAGGGATGGAAGGGTTAAGGTTGTGCCCGGCTACGACGGTGTCTATGGAAGGATGGTGTTCTCTGAGGCTGATGCTGGTCGGGTTTCTGTTCCTCGAAGAGTACAACAGCGGAATCTGTCTGACTTCTTTTGATGATGGGGTTTTACATGGTTTGACGTGTATTCGTGAACTACAAATCTACGACAAGCCTTATTAAGTCGTAATAGAGACGATATAGTCTGTAAGGTGACCATAATGGCAAATCAGACCCGCCAGCTTGCGGCAAACAAAGAAGAAGACAAAATTTCCCGAGTCATCGGTCGTGTGTTGACCCAAGTTTTTGGAGAAGAGGCCACACACCTGATTTACAATCATCTCGAACGCCGCTACTCGCTTAAACCGAATGAAGTGGCTGAAAGAATCGATGTGTTTGCAAAGGGGCTTGAGGAGTTCCTGAGTTCAGGCGCCTATGTTGTTGAACGCAAGATATTGGACGACATATACTCAAGCTACGGTCTGCTCCGCAGGCTTGAAATCGAGAAAGACCAGCTGGATTCTGACTTTGTCGATCAGATAAAAGGCCTTATGCGAAGAGCTTAATCTCCCCTCACCTTACACATTCACCCACCGTTCTTTTTTCATTCTATTTATTTTCCTAACCATGATACTAGCTTGAAAAGGCGAGACCATAACCATTTTATAAATCCTTCATGATAAACTCCCATTCCACAGTCAGCTGTCTGAAGGGAGAGAACTTGAAGGATGTTTTAAGCAAAGTGTTGGATGTTGCTTCGGGAAAATTTGGCGCGGAATATGTTGAGGCTCGGGCACAGCGGCTTCTCAGGACCATGCTTACTCTTAAGGAGGGCCGCGTTGAAGCTGCGAGACAAGGCATTGAAAATGGAACAGCTTTGCGAGTTTTGGTGAAAGGTGCTTGGGGTTTCGCTTCTGTCGGTTCTCTGGATTCCAAGGTTCTGGTTGAGGCTGTTTCTGATGCATGCAAGATGGCTGAAGCTGCGAGTTCAAGGCTTAAGGCGCCGATCAAGCTTGCTGAAGCAAAGACTGTTGAGGACAAAGTCCTAATGAAGCCTCGTAAAGATCCTTCGAAGGTTTCGATCGAGGAGAAGATAGACACTAACCTGTCTTTGAACAAGGCAATTATGGGTTTTGACAGCCGCGTCAAGAGCTGCACAATTGATTATCTTGACTTGACTGGAACAAGCTATTTCATGAACAGTGACGGGTCATACATTGAGCAGGACAAATTATATGTTTGGACAAGAGCAGTAGCAACAGCCGCTGAAGGTGGCATTCTGACTTTCAGCAGAGAGGAAATAGGCTCTACATCAGGATATGAAGTGTTTGACGTGCAGACACCGGAAAGCGTTGGCAAGATGGTTGCGGAACGTGCGGTATGTCAGTTGAAAGCGAAAACGCCGAAGGGTGGGGCTTTTCCGGCGGTGTTGACTCCTAATTTTGTGGGTGTTTTTGTGCATGAAGCTTTTGGGCATCTGGCTGAGGCGGACCTGACTTTGTCTGGCTCGGTTTTGGGTGACAAGCTTGGAAAGAAGGTGGGTTCTGACGT
>CAZHWL010000077.1:0-5464 GCA_964536035.1 uncultured Candidatus Bathyarchaeia archaeon
AAAAACTCTGCTCAGCAGTAACAACCGTGAAATTTGCCGCAATCTTTGCAAACGTTTTAGTATCTCCGCTTTTCAAGTCTTAAAGCTAAAGTGGAGTTGGTGTTATGGAGTTCAAAGGAAGCAAGACAGAAAAGAACCTGCTGGCAGCATTCGCAGGCGAGTCACAGGCCAGAAACAAGTACACATTCTTCTCCAGCGTAGCCCGAAACGAAGGATACGAGCAGATCTCAGCAATCTTCACAGAGACAGCGGACAATGAGAAGGAACACGCGAAACTATTCTTCGCACTGCTGAAAGGCGGAGAAGCAACGATAACCGCCTCCTACCCAGCTGGCATAATTGCTAAAACCGCGCAGAACCTGAAGGCAGCTGCTGACGGCGAAAAATTTGAATGGGGCACACTATACCCGAATTTCGCTGAAGTGGCAGATCAAGAAGGTTTCACGGAAGCAGCCAGAACCTTTCGCATGATTGCAAAGGTTGAAGCCTACCACGAACGAAGATACAGAAAACTGCTGGCAAATGTGGAACAGAATAGTGTGTTCAAGAAAGGCAAGCCAATCATGTGGAAATGCAGAAACTGCGGACACGTGTTTGAAGGCGCTGAAGCACCAGAAAAATGCCCAGTGTGCGACCATCCCAGAAGCTTCTTTGAAGTCTGGACCGAAAACTACTAACCTCCATCTTTTTCTATGAAAACGCGCTTGATAGGTCTTGTCCAGATTTTTCCATTATGACATTCAATAGCGTTAGCTCAGTTTTTGGAGACGTTTAGACAATTTATGACACGTTCCACTATTACATCAGACAATTTTGTCCTGTTCTCAACGGTAACTGTGAATACTTCTGCATCTTCTCGGACTGTTGCTTTGTCTACTAACTCGTTTCTTGCCTTCCAATGAACGACTCCAACCACAGGTTTGTCACTTTCAACGGCTGCCCAGACTGCTGTCTGAAAGGTCTTCGAAAACAGTTCCATCGGCCCAATTTCATCAATGACAACAACATCCATGCTTCTGACAGCCTGTTCAACAGCGCTGACTCCTATGTTTTCAAGATCCTCCATGTTTACTCTATACTTTCCAATTTTGGGTCCTGTTTTCTGGTTGACGTGGGCTAGCCACCCGTGTCTGTCACTGCTCAGATCTAGAATCTCGAATCCGACGCGTTCTCCGCAGCTTCTTACTTCGCGGCTGATCATTCCGCCTACGCCGTATCCCTTGGCTTTCAAAGCTTCTACAATTTGCAGCAACACGGTGGTCTTTCCTACGCCGGGACAGCCAGTCAAGAACAGCAAACGTTTAGTCAAGACCTCTGTGCACTCCTAAAAGGATAATGCCATTCATTCTAAAATTGCTTTTTCAAAGCCATAACCAAAGACTCGGATCCAGTAATTAGTACAGCCTGTTCGGAAACATAACTCGAATTTCTTCTAACCATTTTGAACAACTCGATACGGTACTTAAGCGTTAAGAACCAATATGCCATAATATTTCGCAAAGGAACAGCAAGAGCATGATTGAAAGAAGCTTCAAAGCGGACTTTCCAACTGAAAACATTACAGAGGGCGCGGTCAAACTTCTAGTTCCCAAACTTAAAGCGTTCGTAACCTCTCCTTCAGAATATGCACCATCGAAAGCACCAGTCTTTTACAATCCAGTGATGGAGCTAAACCGCGACGTAGCCGTTTTGGCTCTTCAGGCCTATCAAAGAAGAGTGAATCATGAAATAACTGTTTGCGAACCTCTCGCTAGTGGAGGCTTCAGAGGCACAAGATTCGCAGCTGAGGTAGAAGGCGTCAGAAAAGTCATAATGAACGACATCAACGAGAGAGCCGTTCATGTAGCCAAGCATAACGTAAGCGTCAACAGACTTGACAGAAAAGCCGTCGTTAAGAACAAGGACGCAAACCTTCTTCTGAGCAGTTACGCAGCACCGCGCAAGAGATTTGATGCCATAGACATAGACCCATTCGGCTCACCTGTACCGTACATTGACTCAGCAGTCCGAGCTATTCGCGACAACGGTCTCCTAGCACTCACAGCCACGGATATGGCGCCGCTCTGCGGGGTCCACCCAAAAGCCTGCATAAGAAAATACGGTGGAAAACCCCTCCGCACAGAGTACTGTCATGAATTAGCCATTAGACTTCTCGCCGGATGCTTGGCGACGATGGCGGCAAAACATGAAATAGGCACAGAAATAGTCTTCACTCACAATGTTGAGCATTACATCCGCGTTTACGCAACCATGAGGTATGGAGCAAAGAAGACGGATGAGGCTCTTAAGAACATGGGATACATTTTGCACTGTTTCAAATGCTTCCACCGAGAAAACTGGGCAGGACTGTCAGCGATCGAGCACCAGGACAAATGCAGTGAATGCAATTCAAAACTCAGCGTTGCCGGACCGCTCTGGATCGGAAAGCTGGTCGATGCAGATTTCTGTAAACTGATGGATGAGGAAAACAGCGAAAGAAGATTCAAGAATAAAGAGAAAATAAAGAAGACACTTGATCTGGCAAAAAGCGAAGTTGACGCACCAGTCAGCTACTACGTAGTTGATAGACTCTGTGATACAATGAACTTACCTGTTCCCTCCGTCAAAAAAGTCGCAGAAGCTCTAAGAGAAGAAGGATATTATGCTGTCTTGACGCAGTTCAATCCGAAGGGAATAAAAACAAACGCCTCTGCTGAAACAATCAAGAGAGCTTTGCAGAAGGCGCTTTTTCAAGGCTGAGTCAGGAGTCTGATTCTATGTTTGTCTTATCCGGTTCATGACAAGTTTTAAATGCTTCTCAAGTTAATAGTGTCGAGCGAGGTAAATTCCCATGAGAAAGAAAATTTTAGTGATGCTTACGGTCACAGCGCTGATAGCACTTGCCTCAGTTTCATCCACTTGGGCTGCAAGTTTCAGCATCTATGGTTACACGAACAAACCGCAATACAAGCCAAGCGAAACAGGAACACTGAATATATGGGTATACAATGATGGAACTGAAGACCTCATACTGAAAAACATAACACTGTACTATCCTTGGCACAGCGTAATATGGGGCGGAAATGTGA
The DNA here is from genome assembly GCA_964536035.1 of uncultured Candidatus Bathyarchaeia archaeon. Lineage (GTDB taxonomy): Archaea > Thermoproteota > Bathyarchaeia > Bathyarchaeales > Bathycorpusculaceae > JBGPAV01. The sequence goes on from CAZHWL010000077.1 coordinate 3,069, forward strand.
CGCTGGTACCTTCAGTAGACACGGTTATCGCTCCAAAAGGCAACTACAGCACGACTGCCCAGTTCACCATACCCAATGATGGCAGAGCAACAGGCGGAGCCGTAAGGATACACGTGATCACGGATAAAAGGACAGATGATGAATTTCTTACGCTTAACGTTGCCAACCCACCGGTCTCCACGGCGTTCGAAAATATGGACAATCTCATAACTCTGCTCACCACGCTAGTCGTCATAATTCTAGTCGGCATCATCGGAATAATATTTACCATATACCTTACGGCGCGAAGACCGAAGATGGTTTGGGCAGAAGAACCAAAGCAACAGTAAACCCAAAACACCCCCAATTTTTACTTCACTTTTTTAGTTAGACAGCAGAAAACGAATACCTAAAGTAAGAGTTTTCATACTCATTGTTTCACTCTATTAACATTGGAGGTGCCGTAAAAATCAACAAAGTCCTAGTCGCATCAGCATGGCCCTACATAAACTTTACACCCCATCTCGGAACCCTAGTAGGCTCCATACTCTCCGCAGACGTTTACGCTAGATACTGCAGGTTGAAGGGTGAAGAAGTCGTTATGGTAAGCGGCTCAGACGAGCATGGAACACCCATCGAAGTTGAAGCCATCAGATTGGGCATAGCACCAAAAGAGCTCACGGACAGGAATCACGCCAAAGTTGTTGAGCTTCTTGAAAAGTGGGAAATATCCTTTGACAATTACACACGGACAGAAAACCCTGTTCACAGGGAATTTGTGCAAAATCATTTCCTGAAGATTTACAAGAACGGCTACATCTTTGAGCAGAACACGGATATGCTCTACTGTGAAAAGTGCGGTCGTTTCCTGCCTGACAGGTTTGTCGAAGGCAAATGTCCTCATTGCGGATATGAAGGCGCTCGCGGAGACCAATGTGAATCATGTGGAAGACTGCTTGAACCGACAATGCTGGTTGAGCCTCACTGTGCAATATGCAAAAGTACACCCATCGTCAAAACAACCAAGCACTGGTACTTCGACCTCTCCAAGCTTTCACAAAAACTCGCCGAATATCTGGAAGGAAACAAGCAACTGCCAAACAACGTTCGAAACTTTTGCCTCAACCTCATAAAGGAAGGATTGAAACCAAGAGCAATAACCAGAGACGTTTCAAAGACTACAAACTGGGGAATCCCAGCACCTTTTCCGGGAGCTGAAGACAAGACGATCTACGTCTGGTTTGAAGCGGTCCTAGGCTATGTCTCAGCAACAATCGAATACTTCAAGAAGAAAGGACACGCTGAAGAATGGAAGGACTACTGGTTCAATAAAGACGTGCGTTCACTGTACTTCATTGGAAAAGACAACATACCCTTCCACGCAATAATTCTGCCGGCCTTGCTGCTTGCTTCAGGTGAAGGCTACAACCTTCCTTGGAATGTCCCAGCCACAGAGTGGCTCCAGTTCAAGGGCGAAAAACTCTCCAAAAGCCAGAGAAAAGGCATATTCATAGACGAAGCTTTAGAGCTGTTTCCTGCAGACTACTGGCGCTTCTTCCTGATGGCGTCAAGACCTGAGACGAAGGACGCAAACTTTTCGTGGGACCTGTTCAAGGAAAAAATAAATGCGGATCTGAACGACACTTTCGGCAACTTTGTACACAGAACACTGACGTTCATAAACACGCAGTTCAACGGCGAAATTCCGCAACCTCAAGAATTAGACGAACAAGCAAAAAACATTCTGGCCACGCTCAAGGACAAAGTGAAAGAGACAGCAGAAGAAATCGAAGAATGCAGACTCCAAGCAGCAGCAAACACTCTCATAAGCATAAGCCGCATGGGTAACCAATACCTGAACGAGAAAGAACCATGGAACCTCATAAAGAAGGACAGAGAAAAAGCTGCAAACATTCTTTATGTTGCCGCACAAATCGTGAAAGCCCTCGCAATCGTGTCAGCACCATTCATACCGTTCTCAGCGGAGGAAATCTGGAAGATCCTCAATCTGGAAGGAAGTGTCCACGAACAGAAATGGGACCAGGCTACTGAGCCTCTGCTTGCCAAACACAAAATTGCCAAAGCCAAACCCTTGTTCCGAAAAATCGAAGACACAGAACAGAAGCTGGACGAAAAACTGGAACAGATCAGAAAAAAGATAACGGAAAGCAACTAAACTCTTAGCTAGACGTGAAAGATTGCAGCTCAAGATCGACCTCCACGTACACACATACTATTCTGTTGATTCTTTGATTACGCCAGATGAACTGGTTTTCTACGCCAAAAAGCGTGGACTTGACGGTGTCGCTGTTGTCGATCATGACACGCTTGACGGCGCTTTGAAAACAGCTGAGAAGACAGATTTCTTTGTAATTCCAGGAATGGAAGTCACCAGCAAAAACGGACACATCGTGGCC
>CAZHWL010000078.1:0-5351 GCA_964536035.1 uncultured Candidatus Bathyarchaeia archaeon
TATCCTTTTCTTGCCATTTCGTTATGCACATCGTTTAGTCCTCTTGCTGTTGAGAACCAGCCTTCTTCCCAGAGTTTTTGTATTATGTTTTTGCATGTTTCCGCTCTTGGCCGTGGCGAAGTTCTTTCTGAGATTATTTGTGTGCCTTTCAGCTTGTCGGTTACGGTTGAGAGGATCTTGTCTACGGTGGGCTGGAGTTGATCTTCTTGGCATTGGATTTCGAATTCTAATTCGCCTATTTTCATCTTGATGTGTATTGGTGGCTTTGGCTCGTTTTGTGTCATTTTTTCACCTTGTTGCATATTGTATTGCGCATCTTGCACATGCACAACATTTAAATATTTCCTCCATAGACTATTGGCTATTGGTGAATCTTGGTGATTCAACAACATAGTATTGCAACAACACCAAAATATAACTTTCCACAACCAACCATGGACACAATACTGCCCAGACGGTTTATTGAAACAAGCCTCCAATCATTAACAAGTCCACAAGTGAAGACTTTTCAGCTGAATCAACAGGATTTTCAACAAGCATTCAATATAGAGCCACATACGCAAGCTGCAAGATTCAGGATGCCGCCTATTTCGCTTAAGCCGCGGCTAGCAGGAACTACAGTTGCGGCTGTAGACACTTCTACAATGAAGATAGGTGAGACTAGCTCAGGCATACTTCTGGCTGTAAGAGGGGCAACGGTTTGGAGACAGAACAGGAATTACAGGTACACGCGACTTGGACCCTTCATCTTTCACATAACCGAGGAGAACAAACATGAGGTCTACAGATCACTTGAAAAAGCATATTTTGACTCACCTTTATGCAAGAATCATTGGAGTTCACCAAGTCTGCTTCAGATGCCTACGCGCATCGCATGTTTGCTTGAGAGATGGTTGCAACTGATGCTTTCCAAAACATTGAATGAAGGCATTGTTCTTCTCGATGGCTCTTTGACGGCTGGAACTCCAGACACGCCGACTCACCTTTTAAAGGATATCCTGTCAGCTGCGAGATCTCGCGGAAGTACAGTTTTGGCTTTTTCAAAAATGACAACTCTGAGAGTTAATGGTCGTTTGATAACAGATTTGCCTTTTGAGCATAAACCGCCTTTCTTGATTGGAATGGACGGACTGAGGTCTAAGCCGCCGACTGTTTTGCTGGGCGATGTCTACGTGGCTAAGCTGGCTCATGGAAATTATGCGTTCAGGCTAGACATTGATAGAGAGATCACTTTTGAACACAGGGTTTGGAGCATCGAAAAACTGTTAGTGAATGACGCATTGTCGCAAGGTTACCCTGAAACTTTGAGGTTAGCACATATCCTCTGCACTTTCACGGCGAATGAAGTCATCGCGATGCAGCATTTTGCTGTACGTAAACATGGGTTTAGGCTAGTTAGCAGGCCGGATATGCATACCGTCCTGTTTGGTCCCTTTAGCCGCGGAGAGGTTTGCTCATGAAACTGTACAAGAAAGAAGGCAACATCTTGCAAGTTTTGAGCTTTCCGAATGAGAGCGCAGAAAAAGGCGACTACCTACTGGTTGAAGATTCTGAGGCTGGAAAGGCTTTGATCGTGCAGGTTATTGATGTGCAGTTTGCGAGTGTCCCAGGCGTCCTTGAGGAACTGTTACGAAGTTTGCCCGACGGCGGCGAGGTTGTGCAGGGTGAGGACTTTGATCCACTGGGGATTGCGCCTCACATCACGTACATTCAGGATGCGAGTTTGCTGGTCTGCAAGATTCGTGCAACAGCAGAGAATGATAATTTGAGCCCGAGTAGTTCTTGGCTTCCTTCGCGTTCGCAGTCAGTGATCAAGAAGCTTAGTGTGCCCACTTTGCTGAAGCTCGCGAGAGTTGACGGCAAACTCCCAATTGTGTTAGGCGGAACGAAGGATGCTTCTTTGCTGACGATTGATGCTTCAGCCTTAGATGGCGGTTTGAATATTATCAGCGGAAAAAAGGGAACCGGGAAATCCCATTTGTCCAAGCTTCTCATGTTAAATCTTGTTGGGTACAAGGCGACGGTTGTTGTTTTCGATTTAAATGGTGAATACTTGAGTCTTGGAATGACAAGTGATGGAAAAAGGAATGGATATTATGATAAAGTACATGTTTTAACACCTGGACAGAATTTCAAGGTTGCCTTGAAGCAGCTCAACTTGCATGTGGTGCTAGGCATTCTTGTTCATGCTTTGCACTTGCCTGGCATTTCGGCTCGAGAGTTCAGGCGTGTTTGGAAGTCTCTGCAGGAAAGAGACATGCTTACTTTGCACAATTTGGGTGAAGCTATCAAAGATTGGAACTGTAATCAGCATGTTCGTGATGCTTTGGCTTCACGTTTTCATGCTTTGGTTAATTCTGGGTTTTTCACGGATAACGTCGCTGAGGCCGCGGCCTTGGAAGATTGCATATTCAAAGCTAAAGAACACGGCGGCGCTGTTGTGGTTAACCTTCGGAATACGGGCGCGATAGACAGACAGATTGTGGTTGAGTACGTGCTTGGCAAGCTTGTCGAGCTGCTGACGGCTTGGAAGCTGAAGGCTACCTTCCTGTTTGCTGAGGAAGCACATTTGTATTTGCGCGAAACTTACTGGGACGACATTGTCACGCGAATGAGGCATTTTGGAATCTTCACCACGTTTGTCACCAATCAGCCTGATACGATCAAAGAGAACATTTATCGTCAAGCGGACAATATTTTCCTGTTCAATTTTACGAATGAACATGATTTGGATGTGGTTTCGAGAGCGGCACGTGTTGATGTTGAGACCGTCAAGTCGATTGCAAGGGACCTAGCACCGCATTATTGCCTAGTGCTCGGCAGAGCTGTAAGGGACTTTCCAATGGTGGCAAAAGTGAAAGCATTGGACGTCAAGACAATGGGAGAGACACGGTTGTTTTTCGGAGAAGCGACTTGAGCTTTTCAGAAGCTGCTATTATACGCTCTTGGTTACAACAACTTCTGAAGCTTTTTGAAGAAGTAGCTTGAACTGCTTAACGACAGTTTCGTGTTCAATAAATCTCCCGAAGAGGCACTATACAAAGGGTGACTTCCAACACTACCATGGGCCAAGGCATCTCATTAAGATTCGTGAGAGATGTCTCCCGAAAAGGGGCTTCTAAGGTCTGTTTTCCCCACTTTCTCATGATGTTTTGTGGCTAACAAGGATCTACATGGTAGGCAATTTGAGGCTTAGGCTATTGGTTTCAGCGTCTTAATGTGGACTATGGTCAGTTTCAGAACTGCGCACTGTAAGACCCGAGCAAGAACCTCTACAATGGCGTCTAGTTGTGATGTTTAGGGCTCATTTCAGGCTACTTCTACGGCTTCTTCTCTTCCTTGATCGGCTATCCTTCTGAAGATCTCTTTGAGTTCGTGTTTGGATTGGCTATCGCTTCTGGTGAACAGTACCAAGAATTCCTCGGCAGAGCGGTTGACGCCGTAACGTTTGGATAGGAGCGTGCCGACCAAACTCAGAACCGTGTCTGCGCCAGTTCCTGAAATCTCTGTTAAGCCGTCGTAGAAGGCTTTGGGATCGTCTATTAGAACATCGTACGGGTCTTTGCCGAATTTCTGTTTCAAGTGAAAAGATATTATTATCGCTTGAAATGTCGAACCCATAGCCTCGGTTGTTGCCTCACTGAATATTTTCTGCACGGCCCAGGAGAGGGGACCATGGCAGCGCTTGTGTTTTGGCTTCATTTTCAGTTTCGCACCGCCCAGGTTGTCTCCGACAATCTTTTGCTCCGTCTTCTTGGCTAATGTCTTCTCTTTGCTCAAAGACCAGCCAAGTCAGCTTTGAACATTTATTCCGCTTCCAGTGATCTCGAAGAGTACTGTTTTCTTTTCGTGTTCAGAGCCTCGAGTCTTCAGTACTAACATTTCCCTTCCCATCCTGTCTTTGATTTCAAAATAGCGCAGAATGACGATGTTGTCTGCCATCGTTGAAATTTCGGATGATCTGACTGCTTCGATGGTTCCGTAGGTTGATGTTAGTAACACTGTTATCCCTTTCTGCTTGGACAACAGCTGAAGATAGCGGCTAAAGTTGATGAAGTCTTTCTTTGATAGCAGATGCTCCATTGCTGTGACGGTATCAAAAGCAATGATGGTTGGATGGTGGAGGTCCAACAGGTCTTTGAGAAGCATATAATAGTGAAGAGGGGAAAGTGCCTCAGGCACATAAGAGTCTATGAAGAGATTGTCTCTCAGCTTCTGCGGGTCCAAGCCTATGCCTCTCATGGTTCTCTCGATCTGACCGATCGGCTCTTCTAGTGAGATGTACAAGGTTTTCTCCCCTTTCAGGGCATTTGCACCCAAGAATTGCAGGCATGTTAATGTTTTGCCAATGCCGCTTGCACCCTCAATCAAAGTTACTGACCCTTTGAAGACACCGCCATGCAGCATTTTGTCTAATCCCTCTATGCCAGAGGGGAGTTTCTCAGTCGGGGCATTTTGAATTGACGCTCTCTTCGGCAGAACGATTGGTATGATTCCACCGTATTTTTCGCCGATCAGATACTCGAAGGAGCAACGGTCTATAGGAGTCCCTCTCATCTTGGCGATTGTGAGTTTTCTATTTTGTGCGTGTGTTTTGTTCATGTGGTTCAGAAGAATAACGCCGTCTGCGACGAATTCTTCCACGCCCAATCCCGTTTTGCCTTCGCCGTATGGGATTTCACCTACTATTATCGTTGTAGCCCCAAGACTTTTCGTCACTCTGCTAAAGACTGTGTGAAGGAACGTGCGGGCCTCGATGGTGTCCATAGTCTGCAGAAGGGCGCTCAATGAGTCGATTACAAGTCTCTTTGCATTCAGCTCGTTGGTTGTTTTCATGATCTTTTCCGTAATGATTTTCAGAGCATCCTCGCCCTGCATCGTCACCATGTCCATGAACTTGAAGAGTCCTTTTCTCTCCAAACTCCTCATGTCCATCCCAAGCGAAAGCATATTCCTGTAGTAGTCTTCTCTGTTCTCGGCAAACGAAACATAGACTCCCTTCTCACCGCACTTCACAGCGCCGTTATAAAGAAACTGCGTCGAAAGAATAGTCTTGCCACTTCCCGCGTTCCCCGTCAACAGGATAAGGCTACGAGCTGGGAAGCCTCCTCCCAGAACCTCGTCAAGTTCAACGATTCCCACAGGAGACTTCTTCGATTCAGTCGGCTTCTCTGACAACGATGATCGCTTGGAAACAACGTCAGCTTTTTTTCTCGGCTTACTTTCTGGCCATTTCACCGAAACTGCGGGGGGGGTCTCAAGCTTCAAACTCATAACAGATCCCTACATTTTTCAGCTTTAACCAAATGGTTCACCGCTCGAACATAAGTCGTTTATGAAAACTAGATACG
>CAZHWL010000079.1:0-5227 GCA_964536035.1 uncultured Candidatus Bathyarchaeia archaeon
GTCGGATACTCTTTTGCCATAGCCCTATTTGTTGCAGCAGTTGACGTTGTAACCGGCATTCCGATGGCTTGGCTGATCGTACGCAGAAAGTCAAAGTGGATAAACATCCTTGACACACTGTCCGATGTGCCGTTTGTTGTGCCGACAGCTGTTCTCGGCTACTCGCTGCTACTGTTCTGGAGCCAGCCGCAAGGAGTATCTTCACTGTTTGGCGGTACACTCGTTTCGCCAGGCTGGATTCTGGTTATCCTCTTGCATTTTGCATTCTCTTACCCTGTTGTCGTCAGAGTCGTCGTCGGTGCATTGCTGGACTACAAGAGAGAATATGAAAACGCATCAAGAACGCTGGGCGCGCCACCATTCACTGCAGGAAAAACAGTGACTTTCCCAATCATAAAACCATCGCTGATAGCAGCTTTCATTCTTGCGTTCTCAAGATCACTGTCAGAAACCGGAGCAACATTCATGGTTGCGGGAGCCTTCGAAAACGGACCAGTCTTCATACAGAACATGAAAAACAACGCTACTGCCCTTATTGATCCAGTCAGCAAAGCTCCTTATGAAGGCGCAATGGTCTTTACCAGCTTCATACTGATACTGGCAGCACTTGCAATTTTCATGGTAATCCGCGGTCTTGGACCAAGAATAGGACTGCCTGTAAAAAGAATTTATCCGAGTTTTGAAAGAAAGATAAGCTATTCAAAGGCTGAAAACTCGAGGAACATTGTTACTCTCCTCATCTTCTTCATAGTGGTTTTGGTACCAGCGCTTTTCGTTGCCATTCCAGCGCTTGCAGCCATTCGTACAGACACGTTGCCCAAGGCGTTATCTGGATCAGGCATATGGGGAGAATACTGGCAAAGCCTGTTTCTGTCATATCTTGTTGGTGCTACAGCAACAATTCTGGACGTGATGCTGGGTCTGCCCGTAGCGATTGTAATTGCCAGAAGAAAACTGGGATCTCTACCATCAGCAATCTTGGATGTTCTTGTCAACATTCCGCTGATTGTCCCATCCATCGCCTTGGGCGTTTCGCTAGCTATCTTTTGGAAAAATTTCGCCTTTATACCCGAATTGTTGCTGTTGATATTCGCCCACGTAGCCATAACATATCCGTATTTTGTAAGGTCAATGTCTGCAGCTGTCGAAAGAATAAGCTTAGATATGGAAGAAGCCTCAAGAACGCTAGGAGCTAAACCTCTCGGCGTATTCAGAACCATAATTCTTCCATTAACCAAATACTCCATACTTTCCGGCGCCGTTATGGTCTTCACAAGAAGCCTGAGCGAAACAGGAGCAACAGTGGCTGTTGTTACCACACTTAGGACTGCTCCAGTAGTTCTTGTTGACTGGGTTCCACGCTTTGGCCAACAGAAAATACCTGCCACCTCATTGGAAATCGGCCTAGGATGCGGTTTTCTGATATTGTTCTCTTTCATAGTTTTGCTGGCGTTGAGGTTTATTGTGAAAGACAAGGGAAGATATTGACATGATTAATATAGAGCAGGTCATCTATGCAATAGCGCCAAATGAAGATTTCCAAAATGGAGAGGCCTGAGCCTTGCCTGATGTGCGCATTGTGAACGTTACAAAGAGATTCGGCAAGCTGGTTGCCGTGGACAACGTGAGCCTGCATATTCGCGATATGGAATATTTCGCCTTGCTTGGTCCAAGTGGCTGTGGAAAAACCACTCTTCTCAGACTGATTGCTGGTCTTATCAAGCCGGATGAAGGCGAAATATACATTGGCGACAGACTCGTGAATGATGTTCCACCGGAAGACAGAGACATCGGTTTTGTCTTCCAAACCTTTGCGCTGTTTCCCCACATGACCAGCTGGAACAATGTAACGTACGGTCCCCGAGTGAAAGGCTACGATATGAGAAAAGCAGAGACCATTGGACACGAAGTGCTTGAAATGGTTAAACTGCATGAACGGCTCGATGCTTTTCCAAACGAATTAAGTGGCGGAATGATGCAAAGAATAGCTGTTGCGAGAGCACTGGCCGCCGGTGCAAAACTGCTTCTTTTGGATGAACCACTGGGACAGTTAGATGCCAAAGTCAGAAATGAATTGAGATATGAAATAAGGAAAATGGCGAAAGATCTAGGACTAACAGCGATACACGTGACACACGATCAATCTGAAGCCATGGCGATATCAGACAGGATCGCTGTCATGAAGAAAGGCAAAATCATACAAGCAGGCACGCCTCAAGAGCTCTACTTAACGCCGCAGAACATCTTTGTTGCCCATTTCATCGGCGAATCAAACTTTTTAGAAGGCTACATCTCAAACATCAGCGGAAAAGAAAACACGATCATGCTTCGTGGCAACTTGACAGTTCAGGCGATCAATCATCAGACAAAGCTAGGTGAACGAGTCGTTTTAGCTATACGACCAGAAATCTTCGAAATTAAAAGAGAAGCGAAAGACAAGAACTCGATCAGTGGAACGATCGAAAGAGTGACATTTGAAGGAACAAACATACGCTACGAAATCAGACTTGAGAATCAGGATACTGTCGTGGTTGTCAAGCCTTCTCTCTCACAAGAATGGTTTAATATTGGCGAGAAAGTAAGCATCAATTTTCTTCCTGAAAAAGCGCACATATTCACTTATCCAGACACTGGATTTAAGGAGGAAATAGCAGTTGAGTGAACTCGCAAAATGGTTTGAAAAAAGAAGAGAAACAAAAACCCTGACAACTGTTCAGCGCCACCTAGCCTTGACAATGGGAATAGTCGAAGATTTGGGCAAAGCAATAGCAGCCGCAATAAAAAATGAAGAAAAAGAAATGCGCAGATGCATCGAGAGAGTGGCAAGTAGCGAAAAAGAAGCAGACACCCTACGAAGAAAAGTTATGGATGAAATATCAAAAGGCGAGCTTTCAGCTACAGACAGAGAAGACTTGATGGGCCTTGTGAAAAGAGTAGACATGGTAGCAGACTGGAGTAGAGAATCCACCCGCATACTCGGCGCCATACCAATGAAGGAAGTCCCAGAATCCATCAAAGATGAAATCACAATAATGGTGAACAGTGTGAAAGAATGCGCAAGTTCGCTCCAGAAATGCGTAAACAAAATGATGACTAAACCCGAAGAAGCCCTTCAGGCCGCAGACGCTGTAGAGAGAGAAGAAGAGAAAGTTGACGACATACATGAAAAAGCGAGAATACTGATTGGAAGAGAAGACTTACCTAGAGCCGGAGTAGCAGTGTTAATAAGCCAGCTTTTCGAAGCCATAGAGATGATTGCCGACTCCTGCGAGGACGCGTGCGATCAAATAAGGATAATAATGGTCAGAAAATAGGTGAAAACAGCATGGAAATCAGAATTGAAATATCGGAGCTGAAGAGTGAAGATTCTGATCTGGTAAAGCAGCTTGCGGAATTTATCAAGAATAAAACTCAGGCAGACATAAAAACAGAGACCGGCGAAATAGTCGTGAAAGGAGAAGAAAAACAAATCTCAAGAGTATACACACGCCTGCTTCTAAAGAAATTCCTGCATCAGCAAGACCTAAAGGAACGCTTCAGGATAAGAGGCGGAAAAGAAAACACACTAATCGTAAAAGCAACGAAAGTCTCTGAAGAAGAAGAGTAGCAATTCGGCTTTTTTAACTCATTCTCATTTCTCGTTAAGCCGACCATTCTGACGCATTTTTTGGTCTCTTCTTGTTAAGATGAACGCTACTCCGACCAATACAAAAATTGCACCTAGTGCAAACACAGGCTCAGGAATCTCCTTGAATATGCCTATTCCCAGAATTGTTGCTCCAATGGGTTCAAGCAACGCCATGGCCGCAGTCTCATAGGATTTAAGGTTGGACAACGAAGAAAAATATAGTGTGTGCGCAATCGCTGTAGGAAGTATTCCCAGCCCTATTAAGGCCAACAAGGTTTCGAAAGCAAACGGAGGAGACAAAAGCCCGCCTGTTACAGGCACACCAATAACTCCTATAACGACCGCAGTGAGCAAGTAGATCGGAGTCATTATCGAAAGTATGTTCATCTGACCGCGTATCTTTCTGCCCATGTTCAAGTAGAAGGATTCAACAACTGCTGCCAGAACAGCTTCTACGTCGCCTTTCAGATTTGGATACAAGCCAACTGTGCTGGCTATCTGAGACGAGTTTTGGCTTTCTGCATACGCGATCACGCATATCCCTATAAAGGAAAGAATTAGGCCGAAAACTGCGTAACGGGAGGGCTTGAGCTTGTAGACTAGGCTTGAGACAACCATTGAAAACATCGGGGTCGTGTTCACTAGAACCGTGGCGTTCAGAATCGTTGTGTCTTTCACGGCAGAAGTGAAGAAAATGAAGTGAAGCCCAAGACAGAGGCTCAGAAGAGACAAATCTTTCAGATTTTTCTTCAAAAGACTGAGGTTCAGCGTTTTCTTCATAAACACAAGAATCAAAGCAAGAACTGCGGAAGCGATTATCACTCTCCAAAAGGCTATAGTGAACGTGTCAGAAGTCTGTAGAAAACGTATGAGAACGGCGGCTGTTCCAAAAAGGGTTCCAGCTGTAACGCCTTCTGCAAGAGCTCGCTTTCTCGTTCTTGCGTGCATATCGTTGACTATTGCCAAATTGATATACATGTCTTTGGATTTTGAGGTCTAGTTCTTCCAAAAAGCATAATTGCTGAACATGCAAACGTGAATAGCGTAAACTGTACAGATGTTGGATCCTATGGACACTGAAGAAATAATGAAACTGTCTCTCGATCTCGCAAAATTGAAAAAGATACCTGAAGACAGCGCCATATATGTAAGGGGCAAAAACATCAAAAAAATCCTTTTCGGCATTGACGCAGGAACACCAGAACTCTTGATGGCTAAACAGTTAGGATACGATGCCGTGATTTCCCATCACCCTATGGGCGGATCGGCAATCGTGAGCTTTCACCAAGTTTTCAAGAGACACGTGAAACAAATGGTTGAGGCTGGAGTTCCGAGGAACAAAGCAGAGAAAGTCGTCAATAAGAAGTTTGGACAGTTAGAAGTTGACGGCCACACACGCAACTACAACCATGCCGTGGATGTAGCTAGACTCCTGAGAATGCCCTACATGAATATTCACACTCCACTTGACGAAATAGGAAGAAGGATAATGGCTGAGCAGATCAGACAGCGAACAGGCAAGGACTCCACAGTTGGCGAAATTGTTTCTGCACTGAATAAACTTCCAGAATTCAAAAACGCGGTCACCAAGATCAAGAT
>CAZHWL010000080.1:0-5140 GCA_964536035.1 uncultured Candidatus Bathyarchaeia archaeon
TGCTGAATGGTGTGATGATCATGGTTCATTGCTCAAAGTGTGATACCGAAAACACGGGCGACTCCAAATTCTGCGTGAAATGCGGAACCGCACTTACTGGCGAAAGAGAGAGGCATGAAGACACATGCTTCGGAGCCGAACGAGAAGGCAATGAATGTTTCGGAGTTCATCATGGAAGCGCACTTGTAGGAATAATCGTGGGCATCTTCATAATCGCCATTGGTCTGTCCTACTTCCTAGGAGAAGACATCAGAGGAATGATCGGTCCATTCATCATAATCGTCATTGGTCTATTCATCGTGATAGGTGCTGCCGCAGGATTGAGCCGTAGACGAAGATACTGACCATTATTCTCTAGCGAAAAAACTGCAGTGTTCCGATACGCAGGAAGTACATGTTTTTTTGTGTTCCCACTGAGACAAGAGTATTCGAATCAATATCCAATAAAGCGTCAAGCCCAAGAAATACGACTCAAGGGAAACGCTTCCATTCACTTCAGCGACTCCTAGAAGTAATAGAAACGTGCCTAAAACAAAGACTACATTTAGTATGAAATGAATGAAGGCTCGCGTGACAAAGAATTTCATATACTGAAGAAGACCTAAGAACACGCCGAAGAAACCGGACCAAAAAACTAGGACGCCTAAACCTTGAATGTTCAAACCGAAAAAGAAATAGGCCAGAGCGCCCAGAATGGCAAACGTTGCTCCTGTCACCAGTCCCATGCAACCTACACAGTAAATCTTGTCACCAAACTGAAATGTATGTGCATTAAAATTTCCGCAGTCTGGATGATGTCCCTTAACCGTCACGACTGTTTCGCCATTATCTGCTTTCTTCTCCACGGCTGGATTTTTGTTCACGCTTTTACGTTGATGAAGCACACTTGAACATCGTGAAGGGAAAACTCCTGCAAGAATTCCCAGCGCACATATCGTGATGAAACCTAAGCCTATCCACGGCTTCTGCTGTTGAGAAGGAGGCATCTTGGAATAAAATGTAAAGACTGCAAGCAAACACAAGCCTAGCAGTGAAACAATTGTAAACATAAGCGACTGCATGCGCAGCTTTCTCGAATTTCTCTGTTGCTTTTCATTCTGAGGTGATTGCGTGAATGTCGAAAAACAGACAGTTTTAATGGTATCTAAGATTTGGTCACCGTCCACTGCTTTGGAGTTAGACGCTTGTTTCACAGATGAACTGTCCTATGCTGATAGAAAACCGCCGTCCACCACGATCAGCGCTCCATGAACGTAACTTGACAGATCACTGGCTAGCACAAGAGCAATGCGTGCGACTTCGTCTGGTTTGCCAAATCTGCCCATGGGTAGTCTCAGCTTGAATTCGACACCTGATTTGATGACGTTTATTCCGAGTTTATAGAAATCTTTTGCTACGTTCTTTGTGCCCTCTGTCATGATGCCGCCTGGGATGATGACATTTATCCTAAAATCGTGATTTCCATATTGTTTCGCAAGAGCTCTTGTTAATGCTATGACTCCAGCCTTGCTCATGTCATAGTGAGCGATGTCTCTTTCGAACGGCATCAATGCTTCTATGGAGCCGACATTGATAATTACTCCTCCCTTGCCGAGTCTTTGACGTATCATGTGCTGGCACATCCAGAAAACAGCGTTCATGTTAATGTTCAACACTTTTCTGAGTAGGTTTTCGTCGACTTTTAGGAAATTTTTGAACGGGTAAATTCCTGCGTTGTTCACAAGTATGTCCGGTTCATTTCCGTTCAGCTTGTCCCATAAAGCGTCTATTTCTTCTTTCTTGGACAGGTCAACCTTGTGAGCTTCTATATGTACCCTAAACTTGGAAAGTTCTTTCTTGACAGTGTTTAAGCTGTCTTGATTGACATCAACTAGATGAAGGTCTGCTTCTGCTTCAGCGAGTCTGTAGGCGATTGCTTTTCCGATGCCCGCGCCAGCGCCTGTTACTAGTCCAACATGGTTTTCTAGGGAGATTAGATCATAAAGCGGTGGTGGAGGATGTTTTCTGTTTGTTCGACTCATCTGTTTGTGCTCCCTGTTGATTCTTTTCCTATACGTTACTCTATAAGCGTTAGCTAAGAATACTGGTTATAGTGAGCTAGTACCCAGTCATATTGTTCTCGCGTCAGAGTCTTTTGAGTAGCTCATCGGTCCCTTGCTCCACGCCTTGGAGTAGCAGGAAGCCTCTCGGTCCTTCTCTTTGAGTGATTTCGCCTGCGATGTCTGTTTGCATGAGAGTCTTAACTTCGTCAATGTTCTGCGTGTGTCCCAAGACCCAAATGAGTTTCGTGTACGCTGCTGAAGGTAACATATTCCCGCCTTCGATGACTCCTCTTGCCAACATGTCACGGCCTGTTTCGTATACGCGCAGGTGTATGTAGCCGAACAATGGTTCGACGACGAGAACTACTGGGATTTCCTCTTCTTGGCATCGTTCGAGCGCCGGGAACATGTCTGTGCCAACATGGCCCAAACCCGTGCCGATTATGACTATGCCGTGGTATCCTCGATCCACCATCGAGTCAAGTATGTCTGGGTTCATGCCTGGGTAAGAGTAGAGCATTCCTACCCGTGGGTCAATCTTCGCGTCTACGTGAAAGTCTTCGCGCGATGTGCGTGGTTTCACATCTTTTTTGAACCAAGTTACTCCTGAGTCTTCGATTTTGCCAAGCGGTATATCATCAAGCGTGCGGAAAGTATCTCGGCGTGAACTGTGCATTTTGCGACAGCGTACCGCGCGGTGAATAAGGTTATAGCTGTCGCTTGTGCCTCCGTGCATGCAGACGACGACCTCAGCAAAGTTTTCGCGTCCAGCCAACGCGGCTGCATACAGAATGTTTCTGGGGCCGTCAGATGAGGGTCTGTCTGAGCTCCGTTGGCTTCCGACTAGGACTACTGGGACTGGTAGGTTGCGCAGAAAATATGCTAGTGCTGCTCCTGTGGTGCACATTGTGTCTGTTCCATGACCTATGATGACGCCGTTCACGCCGCCTTCAATTTCTTTACCTATAGCTTCAGCAGTCTTCACCCAATATTCGGGACGAAAGTTTTCGCTAAGTATCTGATACAATGTTTTAGGTGTCAAGTTGACAGTTGAAGTCAATTCGGGGACAGCTGAGAATAACTCCTCAGGCGTGAACGCAGGAAGAACAGCGCCAGTCCTGTAATCAAGTCTTGAGGCTACTGTGCCACCTGTGCCCAGCAAAGTGACATTGGGTAGCTCTTTCTTGAATTTCACGTCAACGTGAGGAAGCTGGTAATGTCCTTTCTGGTAACCAACCATTTCGATTTTGGTGTCTTGATCCATTAACACGCCTAGGTTGTAGCCTGTGTCCACTTTCAAAGTCACATAGTTGTCTGACGTGTGCTGGCTTCTGGGCAACAGTAAGCCATCATAGGTTGCTTTACCTTTTGTGATTCTTACTTTACCCCAAGTACGTATGCCTTCTTTGGTGAGTCTTTCGCGGAGAGCTCCACGATATCCTTCGGGACCGTTTTCATCAGGCTTCTTGTTGTTCTTTGGCATCTCACATTCTCCTTTCGGCAAGCAGTTTGTTCAGTTTTAGCAGAATTTCCTCTCCTTCTAGCGAGTAGTTGACGGCCTTTAGAACTTCGCCAACTATCTTCGGTTTCACATGCTTCAAGTGGGTTTCGTCGGAGAGAATTTTGTCTTTATCAAACAGATTGATTTTTTGAAGGATGATTACATTCAATTCTTTGTCTGGGAGACGTGGGACGTGCAGCTTGTCTACTGCATCTTTCACGCTAAGACTCGAATCTTTGGACATGATTTCGACAATTGGGATAATCTGCTGGAACGTTATGTGTTTTTGTGAGAGGCTTCTAGCCAATTCATCAATGATTTTTTCGTCTAGCCTGAATCCTTTTCTCCTTGCATATCGCGGTAATTCGACTAGAAGACGATAAGCTGAAGACCCTTTCAGGTGCAGTTTCTCCACATATTCGCAGAACTTGGCTGTTTTCTCGTCTCTTATGAGCAAATCCACTTGATGCTGATTGAAGTTAAATCTGGTGTGAAGTTCTTCGTAGATTTCCCATGGGCGTCTTCCGACGGCTTTTCTGCATTCTTCGATGAGTTCCTTTGATATTACGATTGGGGGTGTGTCAGTGTCTGGGTAAATGCGTTCTTTGCCGTGAATTACTCTGAGGAACTCGGTGTTGCCATCTGGCAGAAGCCTTCGCGTCTCCTGCGGGACACCGTCCAACGCCATTTTCACTCTTTCTACGATCTTCTTCATGGCATGCATTGCTCTTCGCTCAGGACCAGCAACAACTATGAAGGCGTCTTCAGCTTCCGGGTTCAATATTGTGCGAATCTCTGCCAGGATCTGATCAGTGATTGGCAGTCTGCATGGATGGTTGGAGCGTTTTCTGACCGCGTTTTCTTCTGTTTCGTCGCTGTGGAAATGGTCTTCGCGTGGTATTCCTGTTATTAGCATGCTTTTCTCAAATATTTCTAGTCCGAAGTCTTTGTTGGGCTGAATCTCGGTGCCGAATATTCCTTTCATCTTGGGGAATATTGTGACGAAGACTTTGTCTTCTTCGAGCTTGAACATGTGGGAGATGTCAACATAGGTGTGTTCAAAATCCTCTTTTCTTGTTCCACGTTCCTTCATCTTCTTGCTGATTTCGATTAGAGCATGCTGGCGCACGACTTCATGACGACAGAACAAATCAAAAGTATCAAGATCCTGAACGCCCTTGATTTCAACTCTGTTTCCTCCTTCTATTGAGAGATTAACGTCTTGGCGCGCTGTGCCTATTCCTCTTCTGCCGGTTCCACTGATTCTCAGGACACGGCCAATCTGTTTGGCAAGTTCAACAAGCTCTTCAGGGGTTTCAACGTCTCGGTGGTCGCTTATGATTTCCGTGAGCGGTACGCCTAGACGATCGAGGTTGAAGTGTACCGTTCGATCTGCTGTGTCTTTCCAGTTGACTCTTCTGGCCGCATCTTCCTCTATGTGAACATTGCTTATTCGAACCTTTTTGCCGTTGACAGGCACCCAACCGTCTCTGCCGACGATGAATGTTCTCTGAAAACCTGTTGTTATTGAGCCGTCGAGATACTGCTTCCTGTTGACAACAACTTCTTCAGCCAGAGCGGAGCAGTTAAGATAGAA
>CAZHWL010000081.1:0-5130 GCA_964536035.1 uncultured Candidatus Bathyarchaeia archaeon
GGGTGAGAGTCCAAGTTCAGCGTTTTTCCTTCGTAGCCGGGCACGGTGTACTCTATCATGAGGTCGCCGAAAACGGCTGAACGTTCTTCGGGGAAGATGTTGAAATCCTCTCTTGAAAGCCCTAGGACTGTTTCAAGGTCTGTTATGATGTTGTTTGATTCTTGCTGGTCCTTGAACGTCATCTCATAAGCTTGTGCAGAATAGTACACGTCCCTGAGGGTTGACGTTTTGCGGTGCGATGCCAGTTCATTAGAGAAAAAGGCTGCCCAGATGAGCTGTGTAAACGGTTTCAGGTGGCGGATGTTGCGGGAGCTTCTTCGGACTGCTCTGTCGCCAAGAATGAACTGTCTCAGCTGCGGGTCAAAAGTGATGTTTTCAGTTGAGCGGCTTGGCATGTCTATTGCTGGAAAATCTCCTTTGTCTATCTGGTCGTAGACCTTTACGCCAAGGCCGGATAAGTCTGAAAGTACTTCTTTTCTTCTTTCTGTGATGCTGCTACTCTGTTTCTTCTTCTGCACCATACTTCTTCACACTCACTAAAAGCTTCTCAATGTCTGGCTGCTTCTCTTTGCCAGCAAGCTGGGTTGAGAACTGGGCTATTTTGGGTAAATATTTGCTAAAGATTCCGAGGCGCTTTCTCTCTTTGTCCACATGTTCTCTCTTGGACATGAAAAGGCCGATCTGTCGGGCTACTTCTCGGAGGCCGTTGGCGATCTCTTTTCTGACTTCTGGCCTGTCAGCGATGAACTCTTTTCCCACCGTCTTGTAGGGTACCTTGGTGCTGCAGATGTGCACGAGGATTGCGATAGGCATTTCCGGCGTGACCTTGTATCTGCGCCAGTTCATTGCGGTTATGACTCTCATTGAGACGTCGCTTGCCTCATCATACAAAAGCGGGATGCGGTTCGCGAAGCGATAAAGAATGAAGCTTCCTCGTTTCGGGATTTCTCCGCCATATGCAATGGCTGTTTCAATGATGAACGGGTGCCCCGAGTAGGTTGCTGGCTTGCGCTGGTGCACAACAGCGATCTCGGGCTTGAGCTCCTTGATAATTCCTGCCTTGAGCAAGTCTTCGCCGAGCGGTGAGAGACAGCTGGCGTCTGGCGGCAGAAACTCCTTGTACTTCTTGAGCATGTGCATTAGCCTAACGATTTCTTCATGCGAAAGCCTCTTAGGGTTCTTTGAAGGGCTCAGGCTGCTGAACTCCAAGAATTTCTGTGCAGTGATATCTCCTACCCTGTGGAAGTGGTTTCTCAGAAATTCAAGCATGGTTTTGTACGGCGTCACCTGTATCAGTCTTTGGAGAAGCTCCACGTCCACGCCATAGGGATGCGGCTTGGTTTCCTTCGGCGGCGTGGGCATGTCTTTAGTTCCTCTTGTGAACTTGTAGAATCTTCCTTTCGGATCGACAAAAGTCAGATTAGCGTAAGGATTCACCATAGCTGTCTGCTTGAAATATTCCAGAATCTTGGGCATCGCCCGCAAGTAGTCGCCTTCAAGCGTGAACTCAACTACGGTTCCGCGCCATTGCTCCTTGTTTATCAGCACTTTTCGGTCCATTATCAGCGGGCGGTTCTTCTGGATGTCAATCATCAACTTGTACGTGTAGATCTTCGCCATTCCCGTGCTTGAGGTTATGGTGGCAGGCTGATGCGTGGTGATTTGACCGTACAGTATGGCCATTTTTCCGCCTAGGCCGAAGGTTCCTCTCTGCTGTTTGAGCTTGTATTTTGAGCCGAACAGCACCTGTCCGAAGGCTGAAGGTATGTGTCTCGGTTGTATGCCTATGCCGTTGTCTTCAACCCTCAGCTTGAAAATCTGCGTTTCAGGACTGGCCTCGCCCTCATAGGATATTCTAACATAAATTTCCGGCGGGATCTTGAGGCTTTCCGCAGCGTCCAAACTGTTCTCAACAAGTTCTCTGAGTGCTGCAAATATGGCTCTGGACGGGTTTGTGAAACCTGCTATGTCTCTGTTCCTGTAGAAGAAATCTGCTGCACTGATTTCCTCAAACGTTGTCTGAGCCACTGAGCCTCCTCCATCCCCTACTATGTCGAATCGTTTTCTACGATATGCTCTGCTCATTCTTTAATTTAACTACGCTCATCTGGCAGAAACCGCCTATTTTCTGTAGGGAAAAGGCAACAGTTCTTCCAGGGTCTTCACAAGAACAGTGTCAAAAAGGATTTTGCCATTCTTCACCTTTGCCATGACAACCTTAACTTTGGAGCTTTCAGCAAAGTCACAGATGTACTGCAAGCATGCTCCACAAGGTCTAGGCTCATTCTGACTGCCCGCATCCATGGCTATTGCCACTTCTTTAATCTGCCTGTTTCCATGCAGTACCGCGTGGTTGATGGCGTTTCTTTCAGCGCATATGCCTAGTCCCGATATCCAGCTTTCAACGTTGCAGCCCTCATAGATTCTTCCGTCTTCAGCAAGGACAGCGGCGCCCACTCTGAATCCCCACAGCACATGCGCTTTTCCAAAAGCCTTCGCTGCTGCTTTCAGAAGTTCTTTTTCAGTTTGACCTAGCTTGGTCATGTGTGTTCCTTGCCGCTTGCTCTTCGCAGCATGCGTGTATAATAGTATTCCCCAATCTTTTTTTGAAACTTGTCAAGCTTGGAATCTTCCTTGTTCACTCTAGGCCTTTTAGTAACCGAGTCTCTGCGGAAAGTGACTCCCATGTCCTTCAGAAACATGTTCATTCCTTTCCTCAAAGTCGTAGGCGGATGCGCTGTGCCCTTGGTTCCAGGTTCACCTGCAAAAACCATCAGGTGATCCGCTATGAAGTCTAGCGTAACCACGTCATGCTCAACGACGAAGGCGGTAACGTGATGGTTCTCTACAACCCTTCGGATAGTGCGTGCCATGTTGAGTCGCTCTTCAACATCCAAGTATGCGCTGGGCTCGTCTAGTAGGAAGAGTTTTGCTTCTTGGGACAGGCATGCGGCAATGGCTATCTTCTGTAGTTCGCCGCCGCTGAGTTCAGACACGTTTCTATCTAGAAGCGGGTCAATCTTCAAGGGCTGAAGAATTTCTGTTCTGTACCAGCCTGAAGAAAAGTTCTCTTTGGCGACGCTCATCAGAAGCATTTGGACAGTGCCTTCATAATCTGCTGAAATGTATTGCGGCTTGTAGCTAACTTTCAGTCTGTCAAACTTTGCGCCTTTGTCAGCTTCTTCAAGCCCTGCGAGAATTTTAACAAAAGTTGTTTTGCCTATTCCGTTAGGTCCAAGAATCCCCGTAATTTCTCCTCGTTTGATCTCTCCAGCATGAGCCACCAGCTTGAAACCCTTGAACGTTTTCTCGACTTGCTCCCATCTTAGAAGGGTTTCACCGCCTCCAGCACTTGTGGCTGGCGGTTTTTCATGGAAGATTATGGCTTCTTTTCGGAAACGAATGTTCTCGTCTGGAATGTAGCCTTGCAAGTAGATGTTGATTCCTGTTCTGACTCCATGAACATTGGAGACAACGCCGTAGACTCCCGGTTCACCATAGAAGACGCAGATTTGATCTGAGAGATAGTCTATTATAGCGAGGTCGTGCTCTGCAATGATGATGGTTTTCTGATCGTTTTTCAGGCTTCTGATGGCTTTGGCTACTTCGAGCCTTTGTTTAACATCCAGGTAGCTTGATGGCTCGTCGAAAAGGTAAACGTCTGCTTCTCGTGACATCGTTGCGGCCACGGCGACACGCTGCAGTTCACCTCCACTCAAAACTTCAAGTGGACGTTTCCAGATTTTCTTGAGCTCAAGCTTCTCAGCAATTTCGTCAAGCTTTTTTCTTTCGTCCACTTTTTCGAGGAGTTCACCTACGTTTCCTGAGACAACTTTGGGGATTTTGTCAACGTATTGTGGCTTCTGCGAGACTTTGAGCTTGTTTTCGCTCATTTTCTGGAAGTAGTCCTGTAGCGTTGAGCCTCTGTAATGCTGGATTATCTTCGCCCATTCAGGCGGTTCTCCAAAGTTTCCTAGGTTTGCTTTGACGTCGCCTGAGAGTATCTTGAGCGTGGTGGTTTTGCCTATGCCGTTTTGTCCTAGCAAGCCTAGCACGACGCTTGGTGTAGGTGTTGGAAGTCTGAACAGTTTGAACGTGTTGGGGCCAAAACGGTGGCTGCAGTCTTTCTCCAGCTCGTCTGGCAGGTTTACTATTGAGATGGCTTTGAACGGGCATTTTTTCACGCATATTCCGCAGCCGCTGCAAAGTGATTCCACGATTATGGCTTTTTCCTTGTCGAATTGTATGGCTTCTATTTTGCTTCGTATCATGGGACAGAAGTGATGGCATAGTCTATTGCAACGCTTCAGTTTGCATCTGCTGGCATCCAACACTGCAACTCTGGTCATGTTAAGCCCGTCACGTGAAATGGTCGTGTCTGGTAGATTATAAACATGAACCTTAAAAACAAATAGAAACACTCAAAAACTACTGACAAAGAAAAGACGCAAAACGCGCCTTTTAACCCCAAAAACTCTTATTCCTCATCTTCCCAGTCTTCCTCATCCCAATCTTCTTCTTCCCAGTCTTCTTCCTCATCTATCAACCTGCTCACCTCCCAAAGATCTAGTAGCTTGTCTGAAATGCCTAAGACTGCTTTAAGTATTGTTGTTCGTCAGTTGTCGAGAATAAAAAGGCAAGTGCATGTAGCCGTGAGACTCTCAACATCAACTATTTCACAATTTTCGCCGTCAAAGAGACCGCCGGCTCCTTATGCTCAAGAGTCATGAACGCCCAGCACATGTTAGGCGAATTATGCGCCGCACCAACACATCCATTGACATCGACGGAGATCACTCCCATGGAATTGTAAGCCGTGGCTATCCTCTTGTTAACCAGCCGTATTGTCTGCTCGGCAGCTTCCTGCGCCGTCTTGCCTGCTTCCATGTAGTTACAAACTGTTTTCGCTAAGACGAGTCTTATGGCTATCTCTCCGACGCCGGTGGTTGAACATGCTCCGCTAAGGTTGTCTGCATACGTGCCGCAACCGATCAGCGGCGAGTCGCCAATTCTGCCCGGAAGCTTCAACGGGAAACCGCCTGTTGAGGTTGCTGCCGCCACATTTCCCTCTTTGTCTAGGGCTACAGCGCCCACGGTGTCAAGGTGTTCAAACAGTTCAGGATGCTTCTT
>CAZHWL010000082.1:0-5127 GCA_964536035.1 uncultured Candidatus Bathyarchaeia archaeon
TTTAAGCGGTGTTTCGCATGCGCAAGTATTACTGGAATCGAAATATTCTCTAGAACAAACCTCTATAAGACAAATAGAGTATAGAAAGGCTTTATCTGGTTCAGATTGTGATATGCTGAGGATGGTGGGTCGCTTTGCTGATAGGCTTGATTTCGGATACACATGATTGTTTGCCCTTGGTTGACAAAGCTGTGAAGCGATTGAACGATGAAAACGTTGATATCGTGCTTCACGCTGGCGACTACGTCTCACCTTTCGTTATTCCCAAGTTCAAAGAGCTTAGAATGAAGCTGATCGGCGTTTTCGGCAACAATGACGGTGATCACGAGCTTTTGAAGCAAAGATTCGGCGAAAACGACAAGCTGGAAATACGTGGCAACTTTGCAGAACTGAGCTTTGACAATTTGAAAGTTGCTTTGTTGCACGGTAGCGACAAGGAGCTTTTGAAATCTCTTATTGATAGTGACAGCTTTGACATAATCGTTCATGGACATACGCACAACGCTGAAACGTATAAAAGAGAACAGACCTTGGTAGTGAATCCGGGTGAGGTATGCGGCTACCTCAGTGGAAAACCGACAATCGCTCTGCTTGATACAAAAAACATTGAAGCCAGAATAATAGACTTATAGGAATAGGTTTCAGAAGAAGTCTAGGCCTGTCATGTAGAATCTATCGCCGTATGTTTTTCCAAAATTCGCTTCAGCAGCTAGTGGTTTTACCATCATTACGCCGTGGCTTCTTTCTTGCACCATGTAGCCACGCGACCTGTAGACCTGAAGCAGTTT
Source organism: uncultured Candidatus Bathyarchaeia archaeon (assembly GCA_964536035.1). GTDB lineage: Archaea > Thermoproteota > Bathyarchaeia > Bathyarchaeales > Bathycorpusculaceae > JBGPAV01. The sequence goes on from CAZHWL010000082.1 coordinate 789, forward strand.
TTCATCCATTACGGCTCGATCATAGATCATCTCCTTCGCCTTCGCTTCCGCCTTATCGAGCAGTTTGTTCATTTGCTTCGCGTTTATTGCGACGAGTTCTCTGATCCATATTCCGTTCACCCACATTCCCTTAACTTCCTTGAACAGAACGTATCCTTCCTTGTCCACTATGCACTCTTTTTGGGTGAATCCTTCGGTTTTCTTTAACAGTTTGAAATATGCTGCATCGCGAACAACAAAGCCCGTCTTGCCTTTCACTCGTTCATTATATATTTTGAGCATTTTGTCTAAATCCGGTTTGTCTGTTTTCTTTTCCGGTGGTTTGGTCTGCTTTGTTTTTATCAGCTTGTAGGCACTTGGGCATTCGAACAGATCTGCATATCCGAGCTTCCGATAGAGTCCATACGCTACTATCGTGTGACTTGTGCCAAGAACAGAGAAGCGGTAGCCTTTCTCTCTGAAGTACTCATGTACTCTCTCAAAAAGGGCAGTACAGATTCCTTTTCTGGTCTGTCCTGGTAAAGTTGCAACGCCATACACTCCTCCAACGTGCTCTACATTTCCCTTCAGAGTTCTTGTGGGTAAATCCATCACACCTGCAAAACCGATTATGTGCCCGTTCTCTAAGCCGCAGAAGCCAATCGGGCTGTCTTTTAGTCTTGGATCCATTTTGGCGACTTGTTCAAAGCTTCTCCTGTTGAATGTCCAGCGGAAGGCATGATCAAGCAATGGAAGAAGCTCGTCAGTTGATTTAAGTTCTCTATAGGTTCGTATTTCCATTTTTGTTTCCTCTGATGTTTAAATTAAGAATGTGGAAAGTAGTTTTTACGTTGTCGTTATTTAATGGTGTTGTATGGCTGTCTTTTTTGGTTCGCCAGCTTGAACAGCTCCGCCAGCTTTTGATCATTTGCTCCATTTCTCATGGGTGTCAAAATGTCGATGAGGTCGTTATTCCTCATTAGACATGTCTTAAGTTTTCCGTCGCTTGTTACTCGTAGGCGTGTGCAGTGCATGCAGAACTCAGTGTTTTCCGTTGGGTGTATGACTTCGACTTTCACGTCTGGCAGGTGGTAGATGCGTCGGTTTTGCATGTGCTGTCGGGTTTCGACTTTCACTGCTTTTTGTTTCAACATTTCCTCGTACTCATCCAGCGCTTTATGATTTGCAGAATAGTATTCTCTGCTGATGTTTATGGGTTCAAGCTCAATCAGCTGAAGAATTGCGCCGGTTTCTCGGCTAAAATCCAGAAGCTGTGCAAAATCATAATCGTTGACACATTTAAGAATAAGCACGTTGAGTTTGACGAGATCGAATCCTACTTTGACAGCGGTTTTTACGCCTTCCAGAACATCTTGGACTCGGCCACCAGTTAGTTTATTGTAGGTTTCCGCGTTCAGCGTTGGAAGACTTATGTTCACGCGTTTCAAGCCACTGGCACGAAGTTCCTTCGCTAAAGGAGCAAGCAATGAGCCGTTAGTTGTCATTGAAAGGTCAGTTAAGCCTTGAATCTCTGAGAGGCCTTTCACGATGTGCAGAATGTCTTTGCGAGCAAGAGGTTCTCCGCCTGTAAGCTTGACTTTCGAAATACCAACACTGACGGCGATTCTCGCGATGTGAACTATTTCGTCTACAGTCATCTCCGGCGTCGTGTTCTCTCGTGGCTTTTCTTCGCCTTCCATGTGGCAAAATTGGCAACGAAGATTGCAGCGCTTGGTTAGCGCCAAGCGAAGGTTAAGTAGTGGGCGTCCCCAGCGGTCTTCAAGAATCATCGTTATTCCCGAGCATGCCTAACGACGTGACCTGCTTCGGGCAATATAAGCTTTTCAAGACAAAGTCTGACTGCGTCAGGTGAGCCGGGGATGCAGAATACTGCTTTGCCTTTTGATATGCCCGCTGTTGCGCGGGACAAAATCGCGGCTGATCCTGTCTGATCGAAGCTTAAACGTCTGAAGATCTCGCCGAAACCTGGAAGAGTTTTCTCCATGAAGGGTGTTACTGTTTCGATGGTAACGTCTGTGTGGGTTATGCCTGTGCCACCGCAGAATATTATGGCATCCAAATCGGAAAGAGCCAATGCTTCTTTTAGGCTTCTTTCAATCATCGCCTTGTCGTCCGAAATTATTCTGCGAAAAACTGCAACATGATCAGTCTTTGCTAACAATGATTCAATGAGGTCTCCAGAGATGTCGCTTGTAGGCTCGTTGTTTTTCTGTTGCTTGTAACGGGAGGTGCTGCATATGAAGATGCCGAATTTGAGCTTCTGTGGAGCTGTTGACTTGTGTTTTCTTGTGCTTTCGCTCATTCGCTCAGCGCCTCTTCTTGATCTTCTCTACAACATGTATATTTTCGATCATGGTTGACGGATATTGTCCTTTCTTGTCCTTTTCATATTGCTTGATCATATCCCACACTGTGAGAAGGCCTGTGGCTGTCGCTACTAGCGCTTCCATTTCGACGCCAGTTTGAGCCTTTGTCTTGACAGTGGTTGTGACTGTGATCGTGGATTTGTCTGTGATTCTCACGTTTACATCGACGTTTGTTAGCGGAAGAGGGTGACACAGCGGAATAAGTGTGCTTGTTTTTTTGGCAGCTAGGATTCCGGCGATTTTCGCCGTGTACAAGGGGTTGCCCTTTTCGATTTTCCCTTTCTTGATGAGCTGAATGGTTCGGGGTTTAAGCTTGATCATGCCTTGTGCAGTGGCTTCTCGAAATACTTCTGGCTTGTTTGAAATATCAACCATGCTCATTCTGATTTTCTCCCAGGGTCTTGAATACTATTAGGTTCAAAAGATGGATTACTTCCTATTTTTCTGTTTTGTCTTTCGCGATTTTTTCGGCTTGTTCCCATGTTTCGATCAGTCTTTGTATGGCTTGTGCTTTAGGTGACTGCTCATTTATTTTGTATAATCGTATTCTGCCGTAATTTTTATGTTTTAGAATATCCTCGTTTTCCAACGTTTCCAAGTGTTTTTTCGTGGTTTCGTAGTTTATTCCGAGTTTCCTGCTCAGTTCTGAAACGTTCAGTTCACCCACGTCGTTCAGGATTTTTATTGCTTTTATGCGAAGTTTGTATGCAAAAACTTCTTCAATATTCGTGAGTTTTGCACCTTCTCATTTTTCGAGTATTGTGACAAGTTCTTTTTCAAGTTCAGCGGCGGATGTCGTTGGGAGACAGATGTGCGTTGATCTTCCACGGTTGCCAGCTGACATGACTTCTGTTCTGATTATACCGTTGGCTGTGAGGGTTTGCAGGTATTTCCAAAGCTGGGTGTGACTGTTTGGTTTCGTCTCGTACTCTTCGCAAACTATTTTGTATGCTTGTTCAGCTTCTGCTAAGGAAATATGTGCTTTGGGTGCTTGCTTGAAGGTTCTTGCTAGCCCAAGTAGGAATATTTTCTCGTGCAGGTTAAGCGTGGCCAAGTCACTTTTCCTGATCTGCGGAATTATGCTCGAGACCGCTTTTCTCACATGTTCTGGCGTGACGATTTCCAAGTCTTCGGTATTGGCGTATTTTCCGGCACGCCAGAGAAGTTCGATGGCGAAGCGTGCGTTTCCGTTCTCTTGATGTGCAAGTTCAGCGATACAGTCTGCTGTGTCTTCTGACACTGTTTGAGGCTTGAAAGCTGCTTGGATGCGGTCGCCGAGTATGTCAACGAGTTGTTGCTTCGAGTATTTTTCGAGATTTATTATGTTGGATTGAAGCGTGCTTCGGGCGCTGGCATCTAGGCGTTGTAATGGTGCGACGTTTCGCTGGATGCAGATCAGCGATAGTCTTTGAGGTTTGTTCTGTCTCCCTTCCTGTATGCGTGTCATTTTGTAGACAGCTTCTGAGCCTTCCTGCTCGATTAGACTGTCGAACTCGTCCAAGGTTAGAATGACATAGGCGTTTTCCTCGTCAAGTATTTGCACCAGGTTCTGAAGAAGTTCCTCAGCTGAGTATCCTCTCTTCGGAAAGTTTGGGTGAAAAACAGAGACGGCTTGTTGAAGGATAAGGAAGAGGCTTCCACGTTTTTCTCGACAATTGACGTGAATGTATCGAAGATTGACTTTGCGTTTGCTGGCTTCGTTGGTTATGTCTGCTCCGAATCGTTGTGAGAGCGCGGTTTTGCCTGTGCCGACGTCGCCGACTATGAGGATTCGTTGAGACATTTTTCCAGGAGTTTGAAGGGTGAAGTTGAAGAATTCCGTGAGTAGGCGCAGTTCCTTGTCTCTGTGCGGGAGCCTGTGAGGTACGTAGTTGATGTCTAGCTTTGTTTCGTCTCGGAACACATTGAGGTAACGCGACACGTGACTGAACCCACGAAATGATATGCACAATACGTTGTTATCTTTTTCTGCC
>CAZHWL010000083.1:0-4902 GCA_964536035.1 uncultured Candidatus Bathyarchaeia archaeon
GAAGTAAGAAGAGACTTGCATAAGAGGGCGCACGCGAAGCTATTCTCAAATCCTTTTGAATTATTCCAAGCCAAGCTCTCTGGGGTTTGATAAGCGTATCTTTCACTGGCTCCCTTGAGACAGCACCAATCCCTCCACTTCCTATTCGCCTAATCTCATTTGTAACCCACCTGAAGCAGACTACCGCCAATGCAACGTAGCCAAATGAAGCCAAACCAGCAAGTCCCAAGCTGAAGAGGCTTATTTCTTGAGTAAACGTTGCGAACGAAATCAAGAAGCCAAAGCAAAATGGGTAAACCAGCAAAACCAGTTGGCTTGATGAGGACAGGTTTTGAGCAATCATGGCAGAGGATTCAAGTATCTGAGTAGTAAAGTTCATCACAAAATAGGAACCAAACGTGGGCAAAATCCAAACAAGCATGAAGAAAACTCGTTGCACAGCCTTCCATCTTGATCGACCTCCTCCGCTAGTTACCTTCGCGTAGAAGAATCTGGCCAAACCCACAGCAAGAGTCAAAGCAAAAACCTCTGTGACAATTATGCCCGCAAACGCCATCAACCCGCCCAATATTGTGCCTCCTGCCAGAAAATAGGCTCCCAGAAGCACGACTACCGCGGCAACCAATGGAATGTCAAAGATTCTGGCAAAACATATGAATATAACCTTTGAAAGGTCCCGCTTTGTGAGCGGAAGTGGACTAAGTGTATCAGCGATCTTGGACGAAACCAGTGATGTTGCAACCTGCAATCCCATAAAGGCCAAGAGAAACATTACCGCAGCAAGAAACGTTGACGCTCCACCTACAAGCGCAATCTCTCTCGGCAAACTTTCCGGAGAGATTCTCATTGTTAAGGGCATGAGTATACTGAAACCAAGAAACCCTATCAATATCGTGGTGAGAATTTTGCTGAGCAAAGTATTGATCTGAGCATTTTGTATTATCTGGTTTATGTTCGTTCTACCGCGTTGAGGAATGCTTGAGCCTGACCGCAGTGAGAACATGGATTGAAATGAGATTTCCCTGTAAATCTTGCTTGAAAGCTTCCAGAGTTCGCGAAAATTCAACGCTGTTACTCCTCTTCCAGAGCTTTCACGACTTCCTGCATTCCAGCTTCCTGTTCAGTCACTTTCAAGAAGATATCCTCAAGTGAGCCTTCAGCGCTTTTGACCAACTTCCTCAAATCTTCAACTGTTCCTTCGCCAACGATCTTTCCCTTGTTGATTATTCCCACTCTGCTGCAAAGTTTCTCAGCAACTTCCATTATGTGCGTGGAAAATATCACCGCGCCACCTTTCTTGGCTTGAAAATTGATGAGCTCCTTGAGAATTCTTGATGAACGCGCATCCAAGCCAATCAAAGGCTCATCGAGTATCAGCAATTGCGGTTCATGCATAAGAGCAGCTATTATAGCTACCTTCTGCTTGTTTCCCATGGACAGCGCAGCTATTGGCGTGTCAAAATATTGTGTCAACTGAAAAGCCAGAGTCAACTTGTCAATTCTGAGGTTTATCGATTTCCGATCAATATTCCTTACCGAAGCAATGAACTCCAAAAACTCTCTCGGCGTCAACGAGTCAAGCAAAACGACTTCTTCAGGCACGTATCCTATGCGGCTTTTTACGGTCACCTCATCAGAAAGCGGCGTGTTGAAAATCTCGACTTTTCCAGCTTTCGGCTGAAGCGTTCCAACCAGCACTTTAAGGGTGGTGGTTTTGCCTGCTCCGTTCGGGCCAAGTAGACCGTATATCTCGCCTGTTCTGACTTGGAATGACAGGTTTTCTACAGCTGTGAACGTGCCATAGTTGACGACTAATCCTTCTACTTGGACAGCTAGTTGCTCCATGCAGGTTCCTTCGCCTTATGAAGGACAGTGGTTGCCTTAATATATTTCTAGCACTCTTCTTCCGTCTCATTGTTTCAGGCTGATGCAGAGAATGATTCATCTTCAAGGAGAAAACGAAATAGTTAGGCTCAGGCAAATTGCGGACAAGTTGGCCGCCGACATTTCCCGTTTTCAAAACGTCACAGGCGTAATTTTCATGGGCGGCTTGGCTAGAGGTTTCATGGACAAATACTCAGACATCGACATCATCGCGCTCTTAGACAAGGAAAATAGTTTTGTCAGAAAGCAGGTCAAGCAAGCCAGTTCGGAGGAGCAAAAAAATGCTGCCGTAGACATTGACGTCGAGGTTCATACTCTTGCAGCCTACACAAAGAAGAAGTGGAATGAGATTGACAGATGGAGCTTCTCTAAGGCAAATGTTGTTTTTGATCCAAACGGCACAGTGAGACGACTGCTTGACGAAAAACTATGTATTTCAAGCGAACTCTGGATCAAACGGATTGCCGTGTGCAGCGAGTATCTCAAGTGGTACTGCTGCCCAGCTATTGAAAGCGCAAAATCTATGGCTGAAGCTTGGATTGACCGTGGCGACCTCTCGTCCGCACATTACTGCTTGAGCTATTCTTTAGACACAATGTTGCGACTAATATTCGCCTTGAACAATGAATTTGTGCCGCCTGCAAAGTGGAAGCTATTCTACTCCTACAGTTTGCAGTGGCTTCCGACAAACTACGAAAAGCTCCTCAAAGAAGCCATGACCATTCGAGCCTTCTCAGAAGACGATTGTCGCCGTCGAATATCGGCTTTGAAAAAGCTTTGGAGTAGCATCTTGCCCGAAATTGAAGGGAAAACAGGATTAAACCTTGAGAAGCTCTCCAAATACTATGTCGAGAAGGTGCTCAGACAAAGCTAAGATCATTGCCTGTGACACGTTTCTGATTCAGCGTCCCATTTTGTTCTCTCTTTCTGATTAAAATCACATGAAATGTATATTCGCTCCAGGTTTGCTGGTCACGACAATTCGATGGTTGCGAAAAACTCTTCGAGGATTCTGTAGGTTAATCCCCAAATAGCCCGTCCTCCCACAATGTATGCTGGTTGTTTTTCTGAAGCAAGTTTTACGGTTTTCCTGTTTCGAGCTAACTGGTGTACTGGAATCCAGAAAGATTTTTGCAGTTCCTTTTGACTTAATCTTATTGATGGTTCATACTCTAGCAGAACTACAAAGGGCAGAACTCTGAGATCAGGTTTCGGTTTCGTTTTTTGAACGGTCATAACGCCCACAAAACGACAATTCCAAAGAAGATCTATGCCTGTTTCTTCCATTGTTTCTCTGATCACCGCTTGCATCAGGTTCTTGTCTTGCGGTTCTCGTTTTCCTCCGGGGAAACCTATTTGTCCAGACCATGGATCAGCAGGATTTTTAACTCGCTTCACAAAGAGCACATTAAGGTTTTGACCCTTTTTCCTCAGCAGCATTACTACTGCAGCGTTTGCCTGCTGCTCCTCCGATGCAGGTTTGAGATTTCTTGACAATTTTCCAATAATATCTGATTGCAAAGCGTTCACTTCGATCATGAAAGCTAGCTATCGTCTGTGTTTCCTGAACTTAACATGGTCGTTCTTTCTTTTTATGACTTAAATGCCATTCGCTTGTTTGCCTGTCGGGTTTTCTTCTCTAGCCTTTCAAACATTACGTGACAGGTTGTCAGTGTTCGTCGTGTGCTCTCGGATAGCCTTCTTCTTCCAACTGTATTGTTGTGTGGTTTATTCCAAACTCAATATCCAGCATTGTAATAAGATCTGATGTCAGTTTTCTCCGATCCACGTTTTCTTCAACCACAATGTGGCAACTTAAGGCGCACGTTTTTGTGGGCGTTATGCACCACACGTGGAGGTCGTGCACACCCTTGACGCCTTTTTGCTCCATAATCTTGCGTTCTACTGTCGTCATATCTATATCATGTGGGACACCTTCAAGTAGAACATTTATCGATTCGCGGATTAGCTTGTAGGCGCCATATGAAATCAATATTGCTACAAGCATGCTGAATATGGGGTCTGCTTGATACCAGCCTGTGAAGAACATTATTAATCCCGCAACTATAACCGCAACTGAACTAAGAGTGTCAGAGACAACATGAAGGAAAGCACCTTTAACATTGAGACTGTCACTCTTCGACCGTGAAAGAACGCCAGCTGATAAGCCATTCGCAGCAAGACCAATAACTGCAATAAGCAGCATCTCTTGACTTGCCACCGTTGTGGGTGTCTGAAGTCTTTGAATTGCGCTGAAAATAATGAGAATAACTACTGCCCAAAGAAATATGCCGTTCAAGAAGGCAGCCAAGATTTCCGTTCTATGGTATCCAAAGGTTTTTCTCAAGTCGCTTGGGCGCTCAGCGATCCATGCTGCAACAAGAGCAAACGCCAAGGCTACAGAGTCATTGAGCATGTGCCAAGCGTCAGCTGCAAGTGCGAGGCTGTTTGTTATGTATGCGCCGACGAGTTCTACGACAAAGAAGGATATTGTGATAACTAGAGCTACTGCAAGATGGCTTCTGCTTCGACCTGTATGATCGTGCTGTCGAGTTTCGTCAAGATCCATGTCAGCGTTTCACTCCAGCGTCATCCAGCATAGAATTACATTGTCTAAGAAAAACATTGTTCAGGCAAAAAACAAAGTAATCATTGTATCTTAATGTTTTGAGAATAGAACTTGCGAAAAGCCAATGATTGGAACCTCGCTTGGATATCCTTTGAGAAAATAGAGTGCATAGTCTTTTTGGCATCACGATTGGTTTTCGACATCCTTATTTAACCCACTAATCCATATTATCTGCTTCAACGTCATCTGGGTGCAACAAGTGCCTCCAATAATCAAGATCGAAAATCTCACAAAGAAATTTGGAGATCTAGCAGCAGTTGATCATTTAAACTTGGAAATTGAAGAAGGAGAAATTCTAGGCCTTCTGGGACCGAACGGAGCAGGCAAAACCACCGCTATTCTTATGCTGGCAACTGTTATCAGGCCGACAGAGGGAACTGCGTTTGTCG
>CAZHWL010000084.1:0-1197 GCA_964536035.1 uncultured Candidatus Bathyarchaeia archaeon
AACTTGGGTGCGTTGAGAGCTTTGGCAAGCGAGGGAATACAGCGTGGTCACATGTCGCTTCACGCAAGAAACATAGCAGTAGCGGCAGGCGCAACAGGCGACATGATAGATCTAGTGGCTGAAAAAATGGTTCATGAAAGAAAGATACGTATGGACAGAGCCAAAGAGCTTCTGGACCAACAACAGAAATCTGGAAAAACATAAAAGCACAGCAAAAGACATGCTGAAACGGCGAGAAAAAATGAAGATAATTCTTGGACCAGCATCCCAGCACCTAGGAGAAAAGATTGCAGAGATTCTTGGCACGCAGAAAGTGAATGTGGCTTTCAAGATTTTTCCAGACGGCGAATCCTATGTCCGCCTTGAAGGAGACGTGCGCGACGAAGTCGCCATAGTGCAGACAACTAGTCCTCCTCAAGACTCCAGAATGATTCAGCTTGCACTGATGGCTGACGCCGCCAAGAGGAGCGGTGCAAAAAAGACTACGGCTGTTGTGCCATATCTCGCGTATGCACGTCAGGACAAAGCTTTCCTGCAGGGTGAGGCCATAAGCATTGAAACTATAGCAAACATGTTGAAGATTGCAGGTGTAGATGCCTTAGTAACGGTTAATGTGCATCAGCAGAAGGTTCTGGACAGGTTGCCTTTTCCTGCAAAAAGCGTTTCAGCCATCCCACTACTTGCAGAGTACTTTAAGAATAGAGGTTTCAGTGACGTTTTTGTCATAGCACCTGACAAGGGGGCTGTGCACATTGCTGAAGAAGCTGGCAGAGTGCTTGACACAGAATATGGTTATTTGGACAAGCAGAGAGACCGTTACACTGGGCAGGTCAGCATGGAGAAGAAAACGTTTGCCGTCAAGGGCAAAACCGTGATAATTTTTGATGACATAATCAGTACAGGTGGGACAATAGTTGCCGCCGCGAAAATTCTGAAAGATCAAGGCGCAGAGAAGGTTTACACTGCCTGCGTTCACCCGTTGCTGGTTGGAGATGCAGAAAAGCGAATACTTGATGCAGGAGTAGAGGAAGTCATTGGCACAGACAGCATTCCAAGTCGCGTCAGCAAGGTTTCTCTCGCGTCGCTGATTGCTAAAGAGCTAACCAAGTAAAGGAGTTCCGTAGTGGCTAAGCTTTTCTGCTTACTCTCTGGCGAACACGAAGACCTGCCAACTTCTGAACTGAAAGCGATACTGGA
>CAZHWL010000084.1:1297-4850 GCA_964536035.1 uncultured Candidatus Bathyarchaeia archaeon
AGTAAAGTTGACAAAACCCGACAAGACGTTCGTAGGGATTCTCACAGATGAGCGGTTTGTGTTCGGACTAAAACTTGCAGAAATCAAGGCCAAGCCGTTCGTTGAGAGGCGCCCTAGAAGAAGACCCTTTTTTCATCCTTCAGCTATGCAGGCCAAGCTCGCGAGGTGCATGGTAAATCTTGCCAAGCCAAAACAAGGCTCGCTGGTGCTGGACCCGCTTTGCGGTACAGGAAGCATGCTTGTCGAGGCTTCGCTTATTGGATGCCGCGTGGTAGGTTTAGATGTCCAGCGTCGCATGGTGAAAGGAACAATCCGAAACTTAGCTAGTGCAGGGGCTCATGCTGAAGGTGTAATTGTCGCAGATGCACGAAATCTTCCATTGAAGAAGATTGACTGCGTCGTGACTGATCCACCGTACGGTATTTCTTCAACTACGATGAAAAGAACAACCTTGCAGATTGTTGAAGAACTGTTGAAAGGAGTGCACGAATTGATGGACCGAGGGCAGAGAATCTGTCTGGCTTCCCCGAAGACGCTCAAAATAGCGAGATTGGGACCAGCTTTTGGGTATAAGCATTTAGAGTCGCATTTTGTTTATGTTCATAGGAGTCTAACGAGAGAGATCATCGTGTTCGAAAAGGTGTAAGCTGATGAGTCTGCGTGTAGTCTTCTTGGGAACAGGAGGAAGCGTTCCGACACCAAACAGAGGGTTACCTGCTATACTGGTACAGCGAAAAGGAGAGCAAATCCTGTTTGACTGCGGCGAAGGCGTGCAGAGACAGATGATAAAATCCAAAGGCAGCTTCCACAAAAAAACCAGAATCTTTGTAACCCACATGCATGGCGATCATGTTCTAGGCTTGCCCGGACTGCTGCAGACGATGGCTCTGCTTGATAGACAAAGAGCGCTTGAAATTTACGGGCCAGTTGGAATAAAAAATTTCTTGGAATGCCTCAAAGAAACAGTTCAGTTTGTTTTGACTTTCCAAATTGAAGTTCATGAAGTAGAAAAAGCAGGCACAGTTCTTGATGAAGAAGAATACTATATCGAGGCAGTCAAATCCAACCATGTGATACCGAGCTTTGCTTATGCATTTGTAGAGAAACCCAGACCTGGAAGGTTCTACCCGCAAAAGGCTAGGAAGTTAGGCATCCCAGAAGGGCCTTTGTGGTCGCAACTTCAGAAGGGAATAGAAGTGAGGCTCCCAAAAGGGCGAGTCATACATCCTAAGGACGTTTCTGGACCTTTTAGGATGGGCAGAAAGATAGTTTACACTGGAGACACAAGACCATTTCGCGTTTTCACAGAATTTGCCGAAGACGCTGACTTGCTCATTCACGACGCCACGCTGGATGATGAATTGGCTGATAGGGCAGAAGAAGACGGGCATTCAACGCCAAGTCAAGCGGCTGAAACAGCAAAAAAAGCCAAGGTGAAGCAACTGATTCTCACTCACATCAGCGCTAGATATGACGATGCGAGCTTGCTCTTGAAACAGGCGAAAAAGGTTTTCAGGAATGTGAAAGTTGCCGAAGACTTCTTGGAGATCGAGATTCCTCTTCCAAAAAGCTAGCCTAGCAACTGCTTCAACCTTTGAGCGCTTTCCTTGACGTGTTCAATGGCTTCTATCACTGCTACTCCTTCATAGGACGTTTCTTTTAGCATGCCTGCGATCCTCTTCCAGTTGACTGTGCCATATCCTATGCCTAGATGCTGGTCTGCCTCGCCGCTATTGTCGCTTAGATGCATGTGCACGATTTTGTCTTTGAAGGTTTCCAGAAAGAGTTCAGTCTGTCCGTTGATGTTTGAATGTCCAACGTCAAGCACCATTCCTATGTCTTCACCGATCTCGTTAAAGAATTTTGAGAAATCATCCACGCTCTTCATCAGAAACGGATAAGGTTCAGGCACGTTTTCGATCGCTATCCTTAATCCATAATTTTCTGCCATTCTAAGCAGAGTTTTAACAGTTTTCTGGTTTTGAAGCCAGTCCATTCCAGGATAGAACGAGCTTATGCCTGATCTGATGCCTGGGTGGAAAACCCACATGTAAGCTTCAAGCGCCTGTGCATTGATCATAGATTCTTTCAAGCGTTTCTGCATTGCGCTGAGCATTTGGCTGGAAGGAGATGCTATGTTTATGTCAGCAAAAGGAGCATGCACAGAGTACTTTAGGTTATAAGAATCCTGCATGCTCTTTAATATTGCCACTCTTTGCTTGTTCAAGGCATGCAGTCCGTCATCTACAATCTCCACATAGGTTATTTCCGACCTAGGCAGCAATTCAATCATCTTGTGGAAAGGTTCGCTTAGACTGTAAAGCATAGATAACCCGATTTCAGGCATGATCCATATCGCACTCTACTGTGTTTGAGTTTGAAAATACTTTCTTCGCACTTATAACGTGATTCATAAGAACATGAAAATGCCTAAAAGCAAACCAAAAGCACGTCGCTTCGGATGATAGCTGCAAATTGAATGAGAGTTAAAAGACAGTAGATATGGCCATGTTGCCGATTCTGTCTTGCCGTTCTTATATTTGGATGGATGCCTGTTGAAATTTCTTCTTTAGAGGAGTATTCTTAATCGGATTCCGAATATGTATCATTACTTATAATTTAGAATAAGGCTTCATATAAGTTAAATGCGATATCTTAAGAAACACTATTCTGTAGCAATTTGCACACGGAAGTCATTGCCATGATTTACGTTTCCATCGACTCGTCTGTTTCCATAATTAGATCGCGAGACGACAATTTCTTAGTACGAGTTTTAAAGGTGAGAATTTGAAGCTTCGCTGGAAGACTCTTCTCATCATTGGAATTACGGTGATCAGCGTTTTGTTGGTCTTGATGTTTGTTTCCAACCTGTTAATGTTAAACGGCGTCGGCGCAATGGAGCAAAAAGACACGCGCAGAGAAGCTGAAATAGTTGTTGATTCTGTGGAGCATGAACTTGAAGATCTAGATGCGACAACGGCGGATTACGCGGCTTGGGATGATACTTATACCTTCGTTCAAGATGGTAACTTAGATTACATAAATCTGAACTTGATGGACGCAACCTTCGTCAACTTAAGACTTAATATAATGCTCTTTGTTAATTCCACAAACCAAGTTGTCTTTGGAAAAGCCTTTGATTTGCAGAATGAGACCGAGCTACCATTTCCACAAGGTTTGACACAGCATCTTGTTGATAACGTCCTTCTTCTAAGTCATAACACTACAGCAAGCAGCATGAAAGGTGCAATTGCCATAGTCGAAGGGCCTTTGTTGATTGCTTCTAGACCTATCTTAACTAGCCAACGCGAAGGACCTATTCGAGGAACACTCATCACTGGGCGTTTTCTGGATTCAGTGGAAATGAACCGCTTATATCACGCCGTTCATTTACCGCTTGTTCTGCAGATAGTAGGTCATCCTTGGATATCTTCAGATTTTCAAGAAGCCTACGCATCTTTGTCGAAAGAAGAACCCATTTTTGTCAGCACTTTGAGCAGAGAAACAATTGCCGGATATGCCTTATTTGAAGACATTTATGGAAATCCAATTT
>CAZHWL010000085.1:0-1747 GCA_964536035.1 uncultured Candidatus Bathyarchaeia archaeon
CTGGTCGGATTATGTAGAGTGCGCCTGGATATTTTTCAGGGCCATTTGTTACGAACTTTTTCATTTCTTCGATGTTCCACTCAGTTATCTTTTCTGGGACGGATAAGCGCATGGCTATTTCCAGGGGGACTCCGACTTCGTTTATGTCGAGGTTGGGGTCTGGAGAAACAACTGTGCGTGCTGAGAAGTCTACTCTTTTTCCTGAGAGGTTGCTTCTGAATCTTCCTTCTTTGCCCTTCAATCTCTGTGACAGTGTTTTTAGGGCTCGGCCTGAGCGGTGTCTTGCTGGAGGTATTCCTGAGGCTTCGTTGTTGAAGTAGGTCGTAACATGGTATTGTAAGAGTTCAGAGAGATCTTGAATAATGAGCGTGGGTGCGCCAGCATCCATGTTCTCTTTCAATCTCTGGTTGATGCGGATGATGTCCACGAGCTTGTGGGTTAAGTCGTCTTCTGAACGGATGCCTGACTCCAACGTGATCGAGGGACGAACGTAAACGGGTGGAACTGGAAGAACCTGCAGCACCATCCATTCTGGACGCGCAGTTCTCGGGTTAAATCCCAGCAGCTCAAGGTCCTCATCAGATATGCGTCCCAGTCTTTCGCGTGTCATGCTTGGGGTTATTGGCTCAGAGCCTGTCTCAGGGATTTGTTCGCTGAATTTTGTGGGTTTCTCAAAAACAATCTTGTTCTGCATGGCTCCGCAGTGAGGGCACTGCTTGATCTTTGTTTCCTGCAGGATAAGCTTGTAAACTTCATCTGGCACAAGACCCAGAAGTTGCTTGGTCTTGTCGAGTTTACTACGAACTTTGGCTGCAGTCTCGTCTGGTAAGAGTATTCTTCCGCAGTTTCGACAGGTTGCTCTAAGGAGGTCGTGAATCAGCTTCGTGAACTCTATATGCACTATGGGGACGGCTAGCTCGATATGTCCAAAATGGCCTGGACATCTGATTGCGGTGTTACCGCATGTTTTGCATCTCTGCCTCGGCTCAAGCGTTCCGAGCCTGCCATCCATCAAGCCAGCAGTGATTGGCGCCCCATCTTCGTCATAAGTGTCAGGCGTCTGTATTTCTACAACTGAGAGTTTGCGTACGTCTTGCGGTGAGAATAAGCCGAAGTGTATTCGGTCTACGACTTTGTGGATTATTTCCTCTGATGACATGTCATGCCTTCTCCTTAAGTTTTAGTTTCGGCGAGATACAGAGACTCATGAGTTCTTGTAGAAGTAGCTTGAAAGCGTAAGACACTACGACAGGCGCAATCTTTGCCTTGTCTTCGCATAACTTGCACACGTATTTTCTCTGTTTCATATCATAGTAAGCTATGTGGCCGCACGTTTCGCAGATGTACAGCGTGTACTTGTCTGATTCTTCCAGCAACCTGTCTCTCAGAAGCATGGCCGCTCCATGTCCAATGAGGCAGTCTCGCTCCATTTCTCCGAACCTGAGGCCTCCGCCTCTGGCTCTGCCTTCAGTCGGCTGCCTTGTCAGCATCTGTACTTGACCGCGGGCTCTAGCGTGTATCTTGTCCGCCACCATGTGGTGCAGTTTTTGATAATAGACAACGCCGATGTATATGTCGACTACGAACTTTTCGCCTGTGACTCCATTGTAGAAAACTTCGGCACCAGTGTGGCTGAATCCGAGGCGGACAAGGGCTTTTCTTACTTCCTCTGAACTCTCGCCTGAGAACGGAGTGCCATCGGCTGGTTTTCCTCTGGCCGCAGCCGCTTTTCCAGCTAATGATTCAA
>CAZHWL010000085.1:1847-4845 GCA_964536035.1 uncultured Candidatus Bathyarchaeia archaeon
GTGCCATCGGCTGGTTTTCCTCTGGCCGCAGCCGCTTTTCCAGCTAATGATTCAATAAACTGCCCGATAGTCATCCTTGAGGGGATGGCGTGCGGGTTGATGATTATGTCTGGAACTATGCCGTCTTCTGTGAAAGGCAGGTCTTCTTGGGGCACGATTAGGCCTATGACGCCTTTCTGTCCGTGTCTTGAAGCGAACTTGTCGCCCAGTTCTGGCACTCGTTGGTCGCGGACTCTGACTTTCACGAGTTTGCTGCCTTCGTTTGATTGTGTTATGAATATTGCGTCGACGATTCCGTTTTCGGAGGGGCGCATGTCCACGGATGTGTCTCGCATGGATGGGCCTTTTACTTCAAACTCCTTGTATTCTTCAAGGAATCTCGGTGGGCTGATTCTGCCTATTAGAACATCGCCGCCTGCGACGCCTGATTCGAGGCCTATTATTCCGTCTGGTTCAAGCAGCCTGTAGTATTGTTCTCCTCTGAAGCCTCTTGTTCCTGGTTCAGGCAACAGGAACTTGTCTTTTAGTCCTCCCAAGTATTGGCGGCATTCTGCTTCGTATATTCTGTAGAATGTGGAGCGGCCTAGTCCTCGTTCTATTGAGGCTTTGTTGAATATCAGGGCGTCTTCCATGTTATAGCCTTCGAATGATAGCACGGCTACTAGGCAGTTTTGTCCGGATGGGCGAAGTTTGTATCCCATTGTCTCCATGAGCGCTGTCTCAACCATGGGTACTTGTGGATAGTGCAAGATGTGCGATCTGGAGTCTACTCGCTGCTGGAAGTTTGTTGCGTAAACGCCTAACGCTTGTTTTGCCATTGCTGCTTGATACGAGTTTCGTGGTGACTGGTTGTGTTCAGCGTACGGGATTGTTGAGGCACAGATTCCTAGAATTGTGTAGGTTGCAATCTCTAGGTGCGTGTTTTCTTGGGTTATGTCTTGGGGGTTGAGGGCGATGTAGGCGTTTTCTTCTTCTTCAGCGTCTAAGTATTCGATTATGCCGTTTTTGACGAGGTCTTCCCAGGCCCATTCTCCTGAGGCCATCTTTTCGATGTGTTCTATCTGCAGTTTGGGTATGCCTTTTTCTATAATTATGAGTGGGCGTCTGACTCTTCCTTCGTCGCAGTTGACGTAGAGTTCGGCTCTTTCGCCCTGCAGCTTTGAGAAGTAGGCTACGTTGACTTCTGTTGATATTTCTCCTCTTCTGCGTTTGTCTCTGAGCTCGCTGGAAAGTTCATCTGGTGAGTTGCAGTAGCCGATTATGCTTCCGTCTATGAAGGTTTTTGCTCCTGAAAGTCTCAGGGTTTCGTTCGCTTCGTAAATAGACACGACTCCCATGCTGACGAGTAGCTGCTTGATCTTCTCTGGGTTCACGCCGACTGAGATGCATGCTGATAGGGCTAGGTTTTTGACTAGGCCACAGTTTGAGCCTTCGGGTGTTTCGTTGGGGCAGAGACGTCCCCAGTGGGTTGCGTGTAGGTCTCTGGCTTCGAAGTTTGGTTGGCTTCGGCTGAGTGGTGATTGCAGTCTTCTGAGGTGGCTGAGGGTTGAGATGTGGTTTGTTCTGTCCAGCAGCTGCGTTATGCCGACTCTTCCTCTTCCCCAGTTTCCTGTTGCAATTGAGTGTTGGAATCTCTCTGAGATTATGCCAGGGCGCACGGCTGCTGAGACAGTGATTATTGGGCCTTTCACGCCGATGCGCTCAAGCTGATACTTTATGTCCCGGGTCAAATTGCGGAATGCCACTCTAAACAAGTCTGCAAGCAGCGGGCCAGCGAGTCTCAGTCGCTTGTTTTTGAAGTGGTCTTTGTCGTCTGGCTGTCTTTTTCCAAGTTTGAGTTCTATGGCTTTGCATGCCATTTCGCTTAGAAAGAGGGCTTTGTCTTTTCTGTTTTGAGTGGTTCTGCCTATGTGCGGCAGGAAGTTCTTGTCTATTGCCGTTTCAGCCTTTTGCACACGGTATTCTTCAACCTGGCCGTGAGCCACACGGTTTCCGATGAAAAGAACAGCGTCCTTCGGGTTGTCTACGCCGAGAGATTTTTCAAAGGAAGCATCTAACTGAGTTTGAATCTCTTTGTCAAGAGAGACAGCTTCAGCGATCTCCTTGTCCGATTCCATGTTCAAGGCACGCATCAACACAACGAAGGGTATCTCAGTGGGCACGCCTGGAATCGACACGTAAATCGCGTCATCCGGTTTGAGCTTCAGTTCAATTCTTGCCCTAAACCCAACGGTCGTAGAGAAGATCTTGGACTGATAAACTGGTGTGGCGCCTTTGTCATCAATATCCACTATAACACGGTTTGGCGCTAAGTCTTCCATCGCTACAATTACTCGTTCTGATCCGTTGACCACGAAGTAACCGCCTGGATCATCTGGGTCTTCGCCGCATGCGATCAGTTCCTCTCTTGAGAGCTGTGAGAGGAAACAAAGTTTCGACTTCAGCATCACTGGAATGTTGCCAACGTAAACTAGTTCAGTGTCCTGTTCCCTTCCATCTATGACTGGCGTCATTTCAAGAGCTATGGGAGCAGCATAAGTCAGGTTTCGAAGCCTTGCCTCCAACGGGTAGATTTCGTGTTTTGTCCCGTCCACTTCCGTGGCGTATGGACCAGTTATTCTAGTCTGCGGATCTATTATCCAGATCTGGCCCAGCTTCACCTTATAGGGGCTTTCAGGAACCTCTATGGGAATTTCGCCCACTTCATCTATTACTTCCTGCAGTCCATGGTCTATGAACTCGTTGAACGAGTCTAGGTGCTGGCGAACCAGTCCTTTTTCCTTGAAGAATGCTCTGAGTACGAGATGTGTGTCTTCTTTCGAAATTTCTTCCATAACTAACCGACTCCCCGCCATTCAATATCTGCGCATGTATGGAGAATATTATGTGATGCGGGTCTTCTCAAATCTCCAATTTCCTCCAACCGAAAAATGATCTCCAATGTTAAAGGCTAGAAAGCTAGCATACACCGCTAGCTAATAAACTTTTTTGTACATTG